>CAZBZX010000057.1:0-14600 GCA_964496465.1 uncultured Bacteroidales bacterium | reverse complement strand
AGCTTTCGCAACTTTCTCATATGTTTTTTGAATACCAATGTTTTCAATTGTGTCCTCCGTTTTTCGTATACCCGCTGTATCTATAAATCTGAATTGTATTCCATTTACTATAATTACATCTTCAATGGCATCCCGGGTTGTCCCTGCAATTTCTGAAACTATAGCTTTCTCATCCATTAATAAAGCATTTAATAAGGTGGATTTTCCAACATTTGGTTTCCCTATTATAGCAACTGGCACTCCATTTTTAATTGCATTTCCAGTTGAAAATGAATTTTTAAGGTTCGAAATTATTTGGTATATTTTATGTATTAATTCATGAAGTTTCGTTCTATCAGCAAACTCAACATCTTCTTCACTAAAATCAAGTTCTAATTCAATTAATGATATAAATTGCAAAAGTTCATTTCGTAATTTTTCCAGTTCACTCGAAAAACCGCCTCTCATCTGGTTTAAAGCTACTTTATGTGATGCATTGTTTGAGCTGGCTATTAAATCAGCAACTGCTTCAGCCTGCGATAGGTCAAGTTTTCCATTTAAAAATGCACGCAAAGTAAATTCACCAGGTTCAGCTAATCTGGCACCATTCTGTACCAGCAATTTCAAAATTTCTTGTTGGATATAACTTGAACCATGACAGGAAATCTCTACAGAATTCTCACCAGTATATGAATTAGGAGATTTAAATATACTTATCAATACTTCATCTATAACGCTATTTCCTTTCTTAATATATCCGTGATGAATGCTATATGCTGGTTGATCTACCAGTTTTTTGTCTTTACTATGAAATATTTTATCACAAACTTCAATTGATTTATCCCCGCTTAATCGCACAATTGCAATGGCTCCATTTCCTGGAGGAGTAGCAATAGCGCATATAGTATCTTTTTCACTCATAGTATAATTATTCAGCACGTAAATTTACTAAAACATTTTTTAACATTTTTTTATAAAACATTCAATAACCTAAACTGTTCTATGAATGAAATATATGTTTAATTAAAATATTTAAAATTTGAAAATCCTGATAAATATAATGCTATTTCAGTCCATTTTTCTTATTAAGCTTTATTCAGTTGATGGTATTAAATCCATTACTCCTGATGAAATTAAAGCTCTTACTTTAATTAAAAATGACACAACCTACATCATTCATTTTTGGGCTACCTGGTGCGCCCCATGTGTTAAAGAAATACCAGAAATTCAAAAATTAAATACTGAATTAAAATCAAAAAAATTT
Organism: uncultured Bacteroidales bacterium; assembly: GCA_964496465.1. Taxonomy (GTDB): domain Bacteria; phylum Bacteroidota; class Bacteroidia; order Bacteroidales; family CAYFUP01; genus CAZBZX01. The sequence continues at coordinate 13,357 of CAZBZX010000057.1, read as the reverse complement.
AAACTTATACTTATTAGTCTTGATTTTGAAAATCAAGTTGAAACCAAGCTTATTCCATTTCTTAAAAAAAATAATATACAATCTAAATGTTATTTATTGAAACAAGAAAGAGGGTACGAATGGATAGATAGAATTGATAATAGATGGTCAGGTTCATTACCTGCTTCAATTATTTTTAACAAAGATCAATATAATTTTTTTGAAAAATCTTTTTCATTTAATGAACTAAATCAATTAATAATTAAATATTTAATACCATGAAAAAAAAACTATTTTATCTCGTAATTCTAATTTTCACTACTTCAATTATTAAAGCTGAAGGATATGAAGTAGGATCGAGAGCAAGTGATTTTAAATTGCTGAATATAGACGGCAATTTTGTATCATTATCAGATTATAAGGATGCCAAAGGAATTGTTCTGATATTTAGTTGTAATCATTGTCCATATGTTAAAGCTTATGAACAACGGATTATTGAGATACATAATAAATTTGCAGAAAAAGGTTACCCTGTTGTTGCAATTAATTCAAATGATTCAACATTACAACCAGATGATTCCTATTCTGCAATGGTTAAAAATGCCCATGAAAAAAAATTCCCATTTGCGTATTTACTAGACAACAATCATGAGGTTCAGGAAAAATATGGAGCACAACGTACACCACATGTTTTTCTGCTTCAAAAAGTCAATAATGAATATATCGTTAAATACATTGGAACAATAGATGATAATGCGATGAAGCTAGAAGAAGTTCAAGAAAAATATCTTGAAAATGCGATTTTAGCTTTGGTTGATGGCAAAGAACCTGATCCTAATTTCACAAAAGCAATAGGTTGTTCAATTAAAAAGAAAATGTAAACGCAATTCAATCAAAATTTAAATGAGAATAAGAAGTCAAATCTTCAGCAATATTTCTGTAGTGTTTAGATTGCTTCTTATTCTTTAGTAAATATATCCGGGCTAATCCAAAATAGGCATAGGAAATCCTGTTATTAGAAAAATGCCCAAAATTACCACTTAAATCAATTGCATATTTATATAAAGCTTCTGCTTTATTATAATTGCTTTTTAATTTTTCCTCAACAATCCCTTCATAAATACACGTCATCATTTTAAAATAATCATTGGTATGGTTAACCTGTTTTAGCATATTTATTAATGGGATTGTTTCCTCATACTCTTTATTTAATAATGTTGACCTAATTCTATAAGAAATATATAAAGGATTATTCGGATATTTATTATTTAACATTAAAGCATATTTATGTCCGGCAATATAATTTTTCTCAAAATTTATATAAATATAAGATAAAAAAGAAATGGATTCAGCAGCTAAAAATACACTTTCTCTTCCACAAAAATCAAGCTGCTTCAAACCTAATTCCATATTTCCATCCGGGAAAAAGCAGGTTACAGGTTTATATACTGGATGCGATTTAGGGTAAGCTTCTCTATAATAATTATAAAGTCCTGATGAAAAATAAAAATCCGAAATAGTCTCTTTTAAATTATTACCGAGGGTAAGCATTTTATATGTTTTTGAAATATATGGGATAACTTTAGAAGTCAATCCATTATCAGCATAATATTCTATAAGGAACAACCTTGCTATTAAGTTAAAGAAAATTCCTTCTGTATCGTTTTCATTTGCATCTAAAATAATCTGAGCTCTATCAATTGTTCTGGTTAAATTCATTACTAAAGAATCATTAAATTCACTTTCAGGATGAACAGGAAAATTTTCCCAATAAATTAATAATGCATTAAACAAGGATGAAACCGGGTGGTCTGGTTTTTCATGCTGCAGTAATTTATTAAATTTTTCAGGTTGTTCAAATTCAAAATTATAAATGTTATCAACTTCAATTTTTATTTCCTTTATTAAAGCTGAATCGCTAAATATTTGAGCATGAATAATTCCATTCAGTGTAATTAAAATAACAATAAATACTCGTTTTATTTTCATCTCAATAGGTTTCACCAATTAATTTAACTAAAATAATTAAAACCAATCCTTAAAAAAAAGAAATGATTTAATTTGTTTGAAACTATTCCAATAATCAACACAAATAATTTCAGCAGTAGAGTTTATTGCATTTTTATTAAAAATTAAATATGGATTGCTTATTTTTGATTTTAAAAGAAACAAAAAACATATGAGTGTCTTAGTAAATAAAAACTCCAAGGTAATAGTACAGGGATTTACAGGAGGTGAAGGTACCTATCATGCAAGCCAAATGATTGAATATGGGACAAATTTAGTTGGGGGTGTAACGCCCGGAAAAGGTGGCCAGATGCATTTAGATAAACCTGTATTTAATACTGTGTCAGAAGCTGTAAAATCAACTGGTGCTGATACTTCTGTAATTTTTGTACCACCAGCTTTTGCAGCTGATGCTATTATGGAAGCAGCCGAAGCAGGTATAAAAGTTATTGTAGCAATAACAGAAGGGATTCCAACATCTGATATGGTTAAAGTTAAGCAATACATTAAAGACAAAAACACAACTCTTATTGGCCCGAATTGTCCTGGTATTATTACTCCAGGAGAAGCTAAAGTTGGAATAATGCCTGGATTTATTCATAAAAAAGGAACCATAGGTATTGTATCACGATCAGGAACACTCACATATGAAGCTGTTGACCAGGTTACTAAACTAGGACTCGGCCAATCAACATGTATTGGTATTGGAGGTGACCCGGTAATTGGAACAACAACTCTTGATGCAGTCAAACTATTTATGAAGGATCCGGGAACAGAAGGAATAATTATTATTGGAGAAATAGGCGGAAACCTGGAAACTGATGCTGCTTTTTGGATTAAAGAAAACGGAACTAAACCTGTTGTTGGTTTTATTGCTGGACAAACTGCTCCAAAAGGAAGAAGAATGGGTCATGCTGGTGCCATTATTGGTGGAAAAGCAGATACCGCAGAAGCAAAAATGAAAATAATGGAAGAGTGCGGAATAGTTGTTGTTAAATCTCCTACTAATATTGGACAATCAATAAAAGAAATTATTTAAAAGGTACATTATAATATAAATTGAAAACAGGAAGGTATACACCTTCCTGTTTTACTTTCCATTTTACACCCCATGAAACATAAAAAAATTAACCCCTCAATCTCACTTCACGATTAACGAAAAATCACCCCTAATTTTCCGTTACTTCTTTTTTATATACGTAACATAGACGTAAAAAGTATATAATTCCACTACATTTTTTTAAAATTTATCATTTTTTTAACATTTTTTTAATGTTAAACTATTAAATCCTCCAATTTATAATAATGCTTCATAGAGTATTTCAATAGGATGAAATGCTTTTTTTCCTGTTCCGTCCATAATTTGTTGCCGGCAACTTGTGCCGGGTGCAGAAATTATAAAATCATTGCCAGTATTTCTGATTTCAGGAAACAATACTAATTCACCAACTTTCATGGAAATATCATAATGTTCCTTCTCATAACCAAAAGAACCTGCCATTCCGCAACACCCCGATTTTATTTCCACAACAGAATAATTTTCAGGAATTTCTAGCATTTTTTTTGTAGGTAATGTCGATGCTATGGCTTTTTGCTGACAATGACCATGCAATTTAATTTTCAATTTCTTAGTTGAAAACTGAGATCGATTTATTTTATTTTCTTCAAAGGCTTTAGAAATAAACTCATCAATCATATAACAATTCTTTGCTAATGCATTGGCTTTCTCTTTTAAACTTAAATCTACTAACTCAGGATATTCATCTCTGAAGGTCAAAATTGCCGAAGGCTCTATTCCTAATAATGGGGTTTTTGAATTGATAATTTTTGAGAATATTTTTACATTTTTTGATGCAATTTTCTTAGCCTTTCGAACTAATCCTTTTGAAAGAAAAGTCCGTCCGCTTACAGCATGTTTTACAAAACTTATTTTGAAACCTAACTTATTCAACAGTCTTACAGCTTGTAAACCAATTTCTGCTTCATTGTAGTTAGTAAATTCATCAATAAATAAATAAACTTCTTCTGCATTTTTTAAATTTAAATTAGTTTGTTTGACGCTTAGTTTCATCCATTTTCGCAAGGTTAATCCTGATAATAATGGAATTGATCGCTTTGCAGCAAATCCTATCCATTTTTTGAATAATGATGAAATAAATTTACTCGATAGAAAAAAATTAAATACAGAAGGGAATAATGAACCAATACGATTAATGGTTGATATATAGGCAATTAATCTAGCTCGTAAAGGAATTCCATTTGAATCATAATAATGTTGTAGAAATTCTGCTTTCAATTTAGCTATATCAACGCTTGATGGACATTCAGATTTACATGCTTTACATGAAAGGCACAAATCTAATATTTCATATATTTCTTTATGATTAAAAGGATTTTTATTAGTTGAATTCTTTAGGAACTCTCTTAATACATTTGCCCTGGCCCTGGTAACATGATTCTCATCCTTGGTAGCCATATAGCTCGGACACATGGTACCACCAATTAATTCAGATTTTCGACAATCGCCAGATCCATTACACTTTTCAGTGGCCCTTATTATTCCTCCAACTTCACTAAAATCAAAAATTGTTTTAATTTCTTTTATCTTTTCACCAGGTTGAAACCTTAATGAAGTGTTCATTCTTGGTGTATCAACAATTTTACCAGGATTAAAAATATGATAAGGGTCCCAGGTTTGTTTTACAGACTTTAATAATTCATAATTTTTTTCGCCTATCATTAATGGAATAAATTCCCCACGTAACCTTCCATCGCCATGTTCGCCACTTAATGAACCTTTATATTTTTTAACAAGCTCAGCTACTTCATAGCCAATGGTATGAAATAGTTCAACATCTTGTTTATCTTTTAAATTTAAAATAGGACGTAAATGCAGCTCACCACTTCCAATATGCGCATGATAAACACAATCCTTATTGAATTTCTTCATTATTTTCTCGAATTCAGCAAGGTAATCTGACAACACTTCAACATGAACAGTTGTATCCTCGATCAATGAAACTGGTTTTGCATCACCCTTTAAATTAGAAAGTAAACCTAAACCGGCTTTCCGTAATGACCAAACTTTATTTATATCATCACCAAAGATTAAAGGAAAATGATACCCGAAATTTTCTTTTCGCATATCGTTTTCCATATAGGTTGCAATTTTTTCAATTTCTTCCTTTGTATCCCTTGCAAATTCAATAATTAAAATTGCAGCAGGATTTCCTTCCACAAAAAACCGATTTCTTTTTTGTTCAATATTACCTTCAGTAAGCTTTAAAATATTATTGTCCATCAATTCCACCGCGCCGGGTTTATGTTTCAACGCAATTAAATTAGCCCTAAAAGCTTCCTCTTTCTTTTCAAAATGAATGCAAACTATTCCTTTTACCTTCGGAGGAAGTGGGACAAGATTAAGCTTTATCTCTGTAATAAAAGCAAGTGTGCCTTCAGATCCGGCAATTAACTTGCAAAAATTAAATGGTTCTTGTGATTCAGAATAAATTTCAGATTCCAATAATAAATCAATAGCATACCCGGTATTTCTACGCTTGATGTTTTTATCAGGATATTGATCTCTGATTTCTTTTGCATTTGCTTTATTAGAAAGAATTTGCTGAATATTCTTATAAATTTTATTCTCTAAAGAATCTCCAATACACTTCCTCTCAAATTCATCCTTTGACAATTCATGAAATATTGCTTCTGACCCATCACTTAAAATTGCGTTTACTTCCAATAAATGATCCCTTGTGCTTCCATAAATAATGGAGTGAGAACCACATGAATTATTTCCAACCATTCCTCCAATTACACAACTGTTCGAGGTTGATGTTTCGGGACCAAAAAATAACCCGTATTCTTTCAGGTATAAATTTAATTCATCAAGGATTACACCTGGTTCAACCCTCACCCATTTTTCCTGCTCATTTATTTCAAGGATTTGAGTAAAATGTTTCGAAATGTCAACCACAACTCCACCTCCAACTACCTGACCAGCAAGTGAAGTACCTGCACCACGAGGTATAATCGAAGTATTATTTTCCCTTGCAAAATGTATTAATTTAATTATGTCATCTTTATTTTTAGGCAATACAACAGCAACAGGTTCTTCTTTATATGCTGAAGCATCAGTAGCATACATTATACGAGAAATGTAATTTGTATATACCTCTCCCTGAATAATATCCTGAAGTGATTTTATTTTCTCATTAATTATCATCGATGACAAAAAGTATAATTGAAAAACAAAAATGCAGAAATTATTACAATTATGATTATGAATTAAACAAATATGTTTTAAAATATAGAATTTATATGAATAAACCATGCATTTTAATTCATGAAATTCCGTAATTTTGTTATCAATATAACGGTTTTGTAAAATCTTAATAATCAATGGATTTGTTAACTGCAATTAAACAAAATGCTAAAAAGGAATATAAGCATATTGTTTTACCAGAGGGATACGAAGAAAGAACATTAAAAGCTGCCAATAAAATAATAGAGGAAAAAATTGCCAAAATTACATTAATTGGAAATCCAGTTTCTATTAATAATAAAGCCATTGAATTAAATTTAACAAATATAAAAAATGCTTCTATAGTTGATCCTTTGAATCATTCAAAAAAAAAACATTACATTAATTTAATGGTTGAATTAAGAAAGCATAAAGGATTGACCAAAGAAAATGCAGCCGAATTAATAGAAAATCCGCTTTATTTAAGTTGCTTAATGATTAAAAATGGAGATGCTGATGGAGAAGTAGCAGGTGCAGATAATGCAACAAGTGATGTTCTTCGACCAGCCTTTCAATTCATAAAAACATTACCGGGAATAAGTGTTGTATCCGGGGCGTTTATTATGATTGTAAAAAACAAAAATTTTGGTGAAAATGGTATATTAATATTTGCTGATTGTGCTGTTCATCCAAATCCTTCAGCTAAAGAACTTGCTGAAATTGCAGTTGCAACAGGACATACAGCAAAAGCCATAGCTAAAATTAATCCTAAAATTGCCATGCTCAGTTTCTCAACAAAAGGAAGTGCAACGCATGAATTAGTCGATAAAGTTGTTGAAGCAACCAAACTGGCAAAGGAAATGGCCCCAGATTTTATTATCGATGGAGAATTACAGGCCGATGCAGCAATTGTTGAATCTGTTGCACAAAAAAAAGCTCCAGATAGTATAATTGCAGGAAAAGCAAATGTGCTTGTTTTTCCATCTTTAGAAACTGGAAATATTGCTTATAAATTAGTGCAACGATTAGCAGGAGCTGATGCAATTGGTCCTATTTTACAAGGTTTAGCTGCGCCAATTAATGATTTATCAAGGGGTTGCTCTGTTGATGATATTGTAAATTTAATAGCAATAACTGCAAATCAGGCAACAGGAATAAAATGATATTTTTGTAAATTTATACGTTATGGTGTTACAAAAATTTAAACGAGTAAAATAAATAAATATTAAATAGGATATGGCAGAAATTGTTGAATCTATTGAGAAATATGGCTTAAGTAAAAAAGACAAGCCAAAAGTCCTTTTCTCAAAAGTAGGTATTGTTGGATGTGGTTCTGTAGGGCAAAATATAGCAAGAATGATTGCTAGCAAGGGAATTGAATTAGTTTTTATTGAGTTAAGTGATCACAATATTGAATACGCTTATAAAGGTATAGAAAGAGAATTGAACGCCCAGATTGATCATTGGGGGATGACTGAAAATGAGAAAAAAATAATTATGTCTCGGATTAAAGGTTATACAAGTTACGAATGTCTTGCAGGATGTGATTTGGTAATTGAGGCTATTTTATCGAAAAGCAGAGAATTAAGTGTTGATATTCGTAAAGGAGTGTTTAAAAATATAGAAAAACATATTTCTCAAAATGCAATTATTGCTACCAATTCTACAACACTTGTAATCACTGAATTATCCTCAGAGCTTGAAAATAAAACCCGCTGCGTAAGTTTAAACTTTCTTACTATGGCGCCAGAATCCAGGATTGTAGAAGTTGTAAGAGGGTTATATACTACTGACGAAGTGTATGAGAATGTGAAAAAATTTGTTAGTTTAATAGGTAAAAGAATGATTCATGTTCAGGAATCACCCGGTTTATTGAGCGTAAGGATGTTTGTGTCAATTATTAATGAAGCTTGTGAAATATTACTGGAAGGCGTTGGAAGTATGGATGATATAGATCTTACGATGAGAAATGGACTTGGATTAACATTGGGACCTTTTGAATTTACTGATAAAGTTGGATTGGATAAAGTATTAAGATGGATGGATAATTTATATACTGAATTTGGCGATATTAAATACAAAGCTTCTCCATTAATAAAAAGACTTGTAAGAGCAAATCAACTTGGAAGAAAAACCGGTAAAGGTTTTTATCAGTATGACGAAAATGGGAAAAAAATAACTGTAAAATAATATAAACAAATGAAGATAATAGTCCTGAATTGCGGAAGTTCTTCCGTAAAATACCAATTATTTGAAATGGCTACAAAAAAAGTGATTGCTAAAGGCCTTGTTGAAAAAATTGGCATGAAAGGTTCCTTATTAAATCATGTTAAGCAAAATGGCGATAAAGTGAGGCTCGAAGGTGAAATACTTGACCATCAAACAGGAATTGAATATATTTTAGGTGTATTGATTAGTAAAAAACATGGATGTATTAGTGACTTAAGTGAAATAAATGCTGTTGGACACCGAGTTGTACATGGAGCTGAAAAATTTAAAACAAGCGTTTTTATTGATGATTCAGTTATCGATGAATTAGAAAAATGTTCTGATCTTGCACCACTGCATAATCCACCAAATTTAAAAGGTATTTATGCTATGCAAATGCTTATTCCGAAAGTACCACAGGTCGCAGTGTTTGATACAGCATTTCATCAAACAATGCCTAAGCATGCATTTATGTATGCAATTCCTTATGCATTATATAAAAAATATGGTTTAAGAAGATATGGATTTCATGGCACAAGTCATGAATATATTTCAAAAAGAGCTTGTGAAATTTTAGGGTTAAATTATAACAAAACAAGAATTATTACGATTCATTTGGGAAATGGTGCATCGATGGCTGCCATAAAAGGTGGAAAATCAGTTGATACATCTATGGGACTTACTCCTGTTGAAGGATTAATTATGGGAACTAGAACTGGTGATCTTGATTTAGGTGTTTTGATCTTTATTATGGAAAAAGAAGAAATCGGATATCAAAGTGCAAATATTTTAATTAATAAGCATAGTGGTATGCTTGGTATTACAGGTGTATCATCAGACATGAGGGAAATTGAACAAGCAGCCTGGGAACATGGAAATGAACGTGCTCAATTAGGACTAGACATGTATCATTATCGAATTAAAAAATATATCGGAGCATATGCAGCCGCAATGGGTGGAGTTGATTTAATTGTTTTTGCTGGTGGTGTTGGTGAAAATGGACCGGAAACGAGAGAAGAAGTATGTAAGAATTTTGAATTTATGGGATTAAATTTGGATTTTGAGAAAAATAAAAAATTAAGAGGTAAAGAAGCAGTTATTAGTAAAAGTAATTCAAAAGTTAAAGTAATTGTTGTTCCTACAAATGAAGAATTAATAATTGCTTCAAATACACAAAAAGTTTTAGATAAATTAAAAAAAACCAAATCAAAATAACTCAATATAACTATAAAAGCTGAAAGAAAATTTCCATATTGAATGATAACGAATCTCTCACATTTTGAAAAATTAGCGAAAAAAGCTGGGCAAAAAAAATTAATTGTTGCAGCTGCTGAAGATGAAAATGTTCTATTAGCAGTAAATGAATGTTATCAAAAAAAAATTATTCTTCCTATCCTAATTGGTGATACAATAAAAATTAAATTTCTCTTAAAAAAACTCCATATTCCAGAATATAATATTGAGATAATTGATATTCCAAATTCAGATAAAGCAGCTGAAAAAGCTGTGGAATACGTCAAAAATACACCTGATTCAATTTTAATGAAAGGATTGATAAAATCAAATGAATTATTAAAAAAAATTATAAAGAAAGATGATGGCCTTTTAACAGATAAATTATTAAGTCATGTCGGATTAGTTGAATCTCCATATTACCATAAAATATTAGGGATTACTGATGGAGCTATTAATATAAATCCAAAAGTGAATCAAAAAATTGAGATTATTAAAAATGCTGTTCAATTCTTTAATAAACTTGGTTATTCATCTCCAAAAGTTGCGATTTTAGGTGCTATTGAGAAAATAAATGAAAAAATTGAATCAACAGTGCATGCGGCTGAAATAAAAAAATATTTTAATGAGAATAATATAAAAAACTGCATAATCGATGGCCCATTTGCTTTGGATAATGCAGTTTCAGCAAAAGCTGCAAAAAGTAAAAAAATTATTAGTGAAGTTGCAGGTGATGCTGATATTTTAGTTACCCCCAATATAGATGCTGGAAACATTTTATATAAAAGCTTAAATTTTTTAGGCGGATCAACTACAGCAGGAGTTATTTTAGGAGGATCATCCCCTATTGTATTTACTTCACGGGCTGATTCTCATCAAACAAAATACATGTCAATCATTTTAGCTTCTCTTTTATAGGTCAACAATATTTGTGTGTTCATCAATTTTTAACGTTTTTTTATAAATCATTTCTGCAAATAATTTATATTTAGCTGTTTTTTATTGAAATTTTAATTTTAATGTTTACTAAAAAAATAACCTTTAGCTTATTTTTATCTTTAGCATTATTAATTGGTTCTTACTGTCAAAACAATCAATTCACAATACTAAATAAACCCTGGGTAAATTGGTACTGGCCTGACAGAAATATTGAATATAAAGTAATTGAAAAACAATTAAATGAATTTAAAGATGCAGGATTTGGAGGGGTGCACATTTATCCTAATGAAATATTAATTAAAAGTGATACCATTCCAATTCAAGATCTTTCGCTTTTCTGGTACGAGAACCTGAATTATGCTATTCAAATGGCAAAAAAAGCTGGAATAAAAGTAGATATTTCATTATTTAATTATTGGCCTTATGAAAATGATTCAATTGCTAATCAATTTGGTGCACAAAAAATAATGACATACACCTTAGACTCTATAATTCCAGAAAATACCATACAAACTTCAATTGATTCTTTACTTCATATATCAGATTCTATTTTGAGTGTTTATGCTATATCAGAAGATAAAAAAAATCATATAGACATTACTTGGTTATTAAATAAAAGCAACTATACGGAATATTTTACAGAAAGTTCATCATGGAATATATATATACTAACTTCTGCTTTTACTGGTGAAACTAAAAAATTAAACTCTCCTATAAAAGAAGGATTTGCTTATGATTGCCTCAATCCTGAAATAAATACTGAGTATCTCTACCGTTATTATAACAAGCTTATAGATAAGGGTTTACGCGCGTTTTTAATCGGTGAATGGAGATTTAATGAAATGAATTGGTCGAATAATTTCTTTCAAGAATTTGAAAAAAGAAGAAATTATAATTTAAAAGATCAAATGTATTATTTTATCGATGGTATAGATTCGGATACAAAGTCAAGAATATTTAGTGATTATTATGAGACTTTTTCCGAATTGGTTCAGGAATCCTATATTCAATCAACTCAAACATGGTGTAAGCAGGCAAATTTAAAACTTCGATATTATGCTTTTAATTCACCAGGAAATTTATTGGATATTTATTCACAATCGGATATTCCACACGTAATACAAATTGGAAGAAGTGATTTCTCTAATCCTAATTTAAATTATTACAATAATTATGATATTGATAGAACAGGGAAGCCCAATTTTTCACTTTATAAATTTGCGTCGTCAGCATCAAATATTAATGATAAAAAAATTACCAGTGCAGATGTTGGAACAAAAATATCTGAGCATTTTACAGTTTCATTAACTCAACTAAAGTCAGAAATTGACCAATTATATACCTGCGGAATAAATCATATTTTTTTGGATGGGATTCCTTATTCCCCTGAAAATATTGAATGGCCTGGCTGGATGAATGATAAAACTGCAAACTTAGGGACTTCCTCAGCAATATGGAAAGATATAAATGAATTTAATGATTATATTTCAACCTGTCAGCAAATCCTGCAAAATTCAGATCCCGATAATGATATACTTGTTTATTTACCTATATATGATTATTGGAGCAATACAAAACCGGGAAACGAATTGATACAATTTCCCTATTCAACCTTTGATAAATGGTTTTTAAAATCAGCGACAGGCCAACTTGCTTACCAAATCTATTTAAATGGTAACAGTTTCGATTTTATATCTGATAAACAAATAATGAATCTTTTCTATAGAAACGGTATTATTTCTGGTAAATCAAAATATAAATTAATTATAATTCCAAGGTGTTCAAATGTTCCACTTTCGACTTTAAATAAAATCCTCGATCTGGCAAAAGAAGGGGCTAAAGTAATATTCGCAGGTGGCTTACCCAAAGATGTTCCTGGTTTCTATAAATTTGAAACAAATAGGCTTAAACTTCTTGATTTAAAATATGCCTTGTTTGTAAATTCAAATATAACAGTTGCACAAAACCTTAATGAAGCATACATTCTTAAGAAAATGAGAAGAGAAGAATTAGCCTTTTTTAATATTGATTTCATTAGGAAAACTAAGGACAATTCAACTATATATTTTATTGTAAATAATGGACAAGAAGAAATTAATGAGTATGTATTGCTTTCAGAAAAATCTGATAAATACACTTTTTTCAATCCAATTACAAAAATTAAAGGAATAGCAGAAAAAGATATTTCAGGAAAAATAAGGATTAAAATAAAACCAGGAGAATCATATTTTATTTTTTGTGAGGGAAATTCTGACACTCCTTTATGGAATTACGAAAATCCATCTGGTGAGGCTATTGCAATCCGGGGTAAATGGGATGTTTCTTTTCCGTCAGGAATTCCTCAAATAAATGATACCGTAACTATAAGTAATTTCTATCAATTGGATAAGATGCTTCATGACGATATGAATTATTACTCAGGGACAGTTCAATATGAATGTACTTTTGATTTACCACAGGAATTAAAAACAACCAATACTCACTTAATTGATTTAGGTGAAATGCAAGGGTCATCAGAGCTTATTATAAATGGTGTGAAAATTGGAAAGGTATGGACTTATCCCTATTCTTTCCTCATTAAACCGAAAACTTTTGAGAAAAAGGAAAACAATATTAAAATAATTGTAAACACTGATTATATAAATAGAATTATATATACTAATAAAAAATATCCTGGATGGAATGCAATTTATATAAATGCTTTTAAAGGAATTGATAACAAACCTTTTGATGTTACTGTTTTAC
>CAZBZX010000056.1:0-14612 GCA_964496465.1 uncultured Bacteroidales bacterium | reverse complement strand
CTTACCATTTTTATCAATTAGTATAAGAGTGTTTGTTCCTGTCATGTCTTTAGGAGCGTACATTACATCATCCATATTTTTTAATATGGTATTTGCATCCTGAGCATTAGCAGAAAATATACTTCCTGCTAGAAATAGTGCAATAAATCCTGCTGATTGAATTTTTGTTTTCATATCAATTTATTTTTGTTCATAAATTATTTCGCTGTGATTTTTCGTTTTCTGCTGACCAGTACTAGTATTGCCGGTAATAAGGTTAATGCCCCTAGTCCCGAGCCAAACATACTGATGGCAATTAATAATCCAAAGTTTTTTATAGGTAACATTTGTGCTAACATCAGTACGATAAATCCTGCTGCCACAGAAGTTACATTTATTATTATTGCCTTTCCTTTTTCCATAATCGTTTCTTCAATTGCCTTTTCTGCATCCCCATGAATTTTTAAATGCGTATTAAAGCCAGATATCAAGTGGATGGAATAATCTATACCAATACCCAGGGCAATACTTCCTACAAGAACTGTTGCGATATCGAGCGATATACCGGCAAAACCCATAAAACCTAACAGGAATAAAATAGTAGCAATTATTGGGATCGTCGCATAAACTCCTTTTAAGAAGGAACGTAGTATAATACCAACAATTACCAGCACCATGATAATGGCAATAATCAGGCTGCTATATTGACTTTTAACAAGACTGTCATTTAGTTTGACATATAAAGGAGGAATACCTGTAAATTTTATCTTACAGTTTTCACTGGAATTTTCCTCAATAAATTTGTTCATTTTATTGGTAAAACCTTCAATCTGATCTGTTTTTATAGAAGCAAATTTAGATTGAATGATACCCTTGTTCAAATCATCTGAAACCAGTTGTTGCATAACATCCTGACCATCCAGAAGAAACCACAATTGCTCAATTTTTGCCTTTTCATCGGGTATTCTTTTTCCTTCCTCCATAGCATCATTCATTTGCTCAACAAGATCGGCAACTGATTGGGCTGAAGCAATGTTATGATCTTCTTTCATAAATTTTTCGGTTTTAATCATCATTTTTAAAACCTCAGGTTCCTGAACACCACCTTCAAATTCAACAAATACTGGTAATGAACCTCCAAATTTATGCTGCATTATATCTTCTGAAACTCTTGTAGGATTATCTTTTTTAAAATACTCAGTTATATTTACACTTGTCTTAATTAAAAATATTCCGCCTATGCTTATTGTTAGAATAATACACCATACAACTAATATACGTTTTGGATGCGTGAAAAGAAGTATTGTCAATGGTTGAAGTATGCCATGAGTCAATATATTTTTCTTTTCTGGTTTTTCTGTTTCCACTTTTTTTCTATACATAGATAATGCTGAAATAAGCGCAGGAATGAAAAATATTGATATTAACAAAGCTATAAGTATACCGATAGAAGTACAAATACCAAAATCCTTAATCATAGTGAGATAGGCCCCAAACACAAACGAGATAAAACCAATGACTGTTGTCAGGGATGCTAAAATTACCGGAACTATTGTCGTAGACAAAGCTTTAACCAAGGCCTTTTTTCTGTCTTTAAGAGAAGTTAAGTTTACACTGTTTAAAATATGAATTGTATAAGCACTTCCAATTGCGAGCAGGGCAACCGGCATTGTGTTTGAAATAATGGTGATTTCATACCCAAGGAATGACATTAAACCAATTGTCCATATAACAGTAATGCCAGCACTTATCAAAGGTAATAGCATCCCGCGGAGTGACCTAAAACTGATTAATAATATGAATGCAATAATTATAAAAACGATAGGTATAAGCCAGCTCATATCTGACACGATTAAACTGGTAATATCATTAAGCATAAATGGGAGGCCGCCAAAATAAACATTCTCAGGTAAATTTAATTTCTGAATTATTTCCTTAATTTCATTAGCAGAAGCTTGCATATCGGCATCTGGAAGTAGAGTAAATAATATAACTGTTGCGGTTCCATCTTCAGATACTATTGCCCCTTTGTACATATCTTTTGAAAAAACATAGTTTTTAAGACTGTCTAATTCTGAATTTTCAGTTGGTATATCGTATTCATCTATCAGTTTCCCAATTTCGATTCCCCATTCCGAGCTTTTTATATCGAGGATATTAGTAAGACTTGTTACTGTTGATATACCAGATCTGATTTTTAAGCTATCTGTAATTTGCTTTATATGAAGTAATATTTCTGTTCTAAAAACATTATCGGTTTCCAAAACGATCATCCCAATGTCATTTCCACCATATTGGTTGCCAATATTTTTATATAATAGGGCTGTGGGATCATCATCTGGCAATGAACTTAGTATGTCAGAATTAATTTTGATATTTTTAATTTGATAACCAAAATACAGGGTTAATCCTATTACTGCAATAATTATTACCCACCTTAACTTAATGATACTCTGTACTAATTTTTTCATATTGAAAATAATTTATTGGCCTATTTTGTTTTTTAGTCAATACAAAAATAAAAAAATATTTGACTGATTTTGTTTTTTGGTCAAAAATTTTGTTTAAAAAAAGTTAAATTATTTTTTATAAGATCTCAGACTATTCAATATCATTGTAACTATTTCATCAATAGTACTTTCATATTCGGGATATTTATTTTGTAAATACAGAGGGATTTCAATGCTATTTAGCAACATCATAACAGCATTAACAGTAGATTTGATATTTTTAATATCAAGATAACCTTCGCTATTTCCTTTTTTAAATATCGTATAAAGTTGTTTATATTCAAAATCAGCAAAATCAGCCCTAACATCTTTTACAAAATTGTATTTTTCAAATAAGTCGGCTTTAAGTGTTTCATGATAATTAACGGCTTTACTTAATAATTTTAAACGAGTAAGAAAATATTTTTTAATCATCACTAATGAATCTATACTGCTACTTGTTATATCACTTAAAACCATTTTAACTTTACCCAATTCTTGTTTCAAAACTTCGTTAAACAATTCTTCCTTGCTTTTAAAATAGTAATAGAGAACCCCTTTCGCTTTATGAATATTTTTGGCAATTTCATCCATCGTAGTTTTGTAAAAACCATATTTTGAAAAATGCTTCGTTGCTGATTCGATGATTAAACTTTTTACATCTATATCTGACATAAAAATTGACTTATTTTGTTTGTGAGTCAAAATTAATAATTATTAATTACACAACTAAATTTAATTAAATAATTCCTCGTGGCTTGCCAAGAGGTTTGTTTTTATTCTCTCCTGTAATTCATTTGAGTTATCAATTAGAATAATGACAAAGGGGCAAAATAATGAAGTTTTAAATTTCAATTGACAGGATTCGCCAAATCAATTTATTTTTTGTAATTTTCGTGTGATTCATACTCTCTGCCATTGAATTAATACAAAATACCTGAATTACATTAATGAACAGCACACCAAATATTCTATATGTTGATAATAATCCTCATGAAATGGATATTATCATAGAATCTTTGAGGAAAGAGAAGAAAAAATTTAATATTATTAAAGTTACTTCAGATAAAAACCTAATTAAACTTCTGAAAAATGATGAATTTGAACTTATAATCAGTGAAATAAACATATTTGATTTTAAAGAGCTTCAAATACTAGATTTTTTTAAAAGTAAAATTCCTGAAATTCCAGTCATTATTTTTACAGGTGACGGTTCAGAAAAAATTGCTGTTGAGGCTATTAAAAAGGGTGCCGCAGATTATGTATCCAAAAATTCTAATAATGTTAAAGAATTACTGATGGCCGTGAAGGAATTACTTAAACAAAAGAATGAAAAAGCATCTTCTACTCAAAATGAAAATAAACGGATTGAAAGCTATAAAGAGTATTATAATATTGTCGAAAATAATCCTGAAGCAATTATTATAACTTGTGAAGGAATCATTGTATATATAAATTTTTCTGCATTAAAAATGCTGGGTTTAAAAAAGCCAAATGAAATCATTAATAAAAAATTCTTGGATTTTATCCATTATGATGATAATAAAACAACAATTGAAAGTAACATAAAAGGTCAAAAAGGAAAAGTTAATATTGAAATTATAGAAGAAAAGCTATTACGTTCAGACGGTTCGCTTATAGATGTTGAACTACGTTCATACCCAATAATTTATAAAGACAAAAATTCCAATCAGGTTATTTTACGTGATATTACGCAAAATGAAAATTTTGATAAAATTCAGGGTAACAAAAAGACAGACCAGTTTTCTTTTTCTCAAAAGTTAACATACGTTTTGGATGCAATAAATGAACTCTCAAAAATTTAATCATTCGACAAATTATGCAGCAGGTCTGTAGAATTGGCCGTGGAACGATTAAATTTTGACCGCGTTGGATTATGTTTTATATCAAAGGATAAAAATTTTTTACTTGGAATGTACGGTACAGATGAAAAAGGCTGCTTGCGCGATGAAAAACATCTTATCAGGCCTCTTGAAAGTACACCAACTGTGCAAAAAATTTTATTACGACCAAAACCTGTTATTTTTTTCGAAAAAGAAATACTTCTTGATGATAAATTGAATCAAGTAGGTATTGGTAACCATGCGGTTGCAGGGATTTGGAACGGAGAAGAAATAACAGGTATTTATGCTGTTGATAATTTAATTAATAAAGTACCTATAACAAAATATGATTTAGAAATACTAGGCTTGTATGGAACCGCGATGGGACATCTTTTTTTACTTAAACAAACTGAACAAGCGCTTCGTGAGAGTGAAGAAAAATTCAAGAACGTTTTTGAAAATTCCCCTCTTGGCATATCCATGAACGAAATGAATGGAAATATTAAGGTAAATAAAGCTCTTGCCGACATGTTAGGCTATACAATTGAAGAATTACAATTACGTAAATGGACAAAAATTACTTCTATTAAGGACTTAAAAAAAGTTGAAAAAATAAAAAATTCGCTTTTACTAAAAAAGAAGTACAATACACGGTATGAAATGCAATTTTTGCATAAAAAAGGCGCAACTATCTGGACAGAGGCGAACACTACTTTACAGAGAGACAAAGAAGGGAAGCCGCTTTTTTTCATTACAATGATAAATGACATTACCGAAAGAAAACAAGCAGAACAAGAGATTTTATTAGCAAAGGAAAAAGCGGAAGAAAGCGATCGTCTTAAAACTTCATTTGTTCAAAATATGAGTCATGAAATTCGCACTCCTATGAACTCAATTATTGGGTTTTCTGATTTATTGGAAAAAAGTTTCGATGACAAACAATTGCTCCATGAATATACTTCAATTATAAAACAACGCGGAAACGACTTACTCAATATAATTGATGATATACTTGATATTGCAAAAATTGAATCCGGACAATTACCAGTAAATGAAAGTGACTTTAAACTTTCAATTCTTTTTGAAGAAATTGAAGTTTTGTTTAATGAATATAAAAACCGACTTGGTAAACAACATATAAATTTTGTAATTAACCTGCAGGAATCTATTTCTGAATTAATAATAGCTACTGATAAAGTGAAACTTAAACAAATATTAATTAATTTGATTAGTAATGCATTTAAATTTACAAATAATGGTAGAATAGAGACAGGATCTAAATATTCAACAGATAACAGTATTATTTTTTATGTTTCAGATACAGGAGTTGGCATACCGAAAGAAAAACATTCATTTATATTTGAGCGGTTTATGCAGGCAGAATACAATGTCTCTAAAAAATATGGTGGTTCAGGTTTAGGCTTGGCTATCGTTAAAGGTCTTTTAAATTTGTTGGGTGGCACAATATGGTTAGAATCTGAACCAGAAATTGGTACTACATTTTATTTTTCTTTTCCATATAGAATAAAAGATCAAACTCTCAAATCCTCTGATAATATTCCTCAAAACATCTCATCAAAACCAATTAAGGCAACTATATTAATAGTTGAAGACGATATGTATAATGCCATGTACTTAAAAGCCGTTTTTTCAAGAACCAACTATACAGGTATTATTGCTGAAACAGGTAAAGAAGCTGTAGATATTGTACTTTCACAACACATTGATATTATTTTGATGGATATACGCCTTCCTGATATTCAGGGATATGAAGTTGCTGCAATAATTAAAAATCAAAAACCTAAAATAAAAATTATTGCTCAAACTGCTTATGCAGGTTTATCTGAAAGACAAAAAGCATTGGATGCCGGTTGTGATGATTATATAAGTAAACCAATAAAAATGGAATTACTGATTTCAAGAATCGATAATTTATTATCAAAAATTGAAACTATAACAGATTAAGGTCCGAGCTAATTCATTGCATAAATGGTTTGGCTGAAACTTACCCTTTCCAAACTCACTTACTTTACACACATTAATTAAAAATATTGAGTAATTTGTCAGCACATAATTTGGATTAAAATCTTTTGAATCCATATAATTAATAATTGATTGATAAAGCTGAGCAGCTTCAGGTTTATCCATAATCTGATTTAATTGAGACATGCAAACAGGTAATTTCCCTTCTCCAACTTTAAATTCAAAGATTAAATCTAATTTAACGTGAACTCGATATAAGATAAAATGACCTTTGCCTTTAAAATCATTGCAAAATCAATAGCCCTGGCTTTTAAGCCAGGGTTGAAAAAACAAAGCAATGAGTCAAGAATTTTGAAAAATTTTGTAAATTATTTGAAAAATAATAAAATTTTTCAAAATTCAGGAGTTATGGTTATTAATGATCCCCGCTCTAAAGGACGGAGATATTGATATTCAGCTAGTTAGCTTGTTTTATTAAATCGAACTCAGGTTAATTTAGGAAAAACATTTCGAAAAGCAAACTATACAATTATTTGCAATAGCAACCAACAATTTTTATATGTATAGTAATTTAAAAAACAGCTATTTATTTCCCTAACATTTTTTCAGCTTTTGCTTGTAATTCCTCCATTTTTTTTGAATACTTTTCATTATTCTTACAATCAGTCATGCCTTCCCATTTTTTCGACCATTCTTTCATTTTTTTGCTTGCTTCCACCAATTTTTTGCTATTTTTCATATCCATTGGGTTGCTTTTAGCTTTTTTATAAACTTTAGTAACTTCGTTAACCCAAACTTCATAGTCGGCTATAAACTTCTCACATTTGTTTCCTTCTTGCATATTTGAATGATCTGTTTTTGCATTTATTACTGTTCCAACAAGAAATATTACACTAATTATTAGGATATTTTTTTTCATGATTTTTTTATTAGTTAATAAAATACGATTAAAACAAAGCAAAATAAGAATTTTATTTAATTGATTCAAACTTCTAATAATGTTTAATTTATCAAAATAGAGGTTTAGGATTTTAAATCACTGATATTTACAATGAATTTAGCTTTTTAGAAATAAATTGGGTTTTAAAAATATGGGTTATAAAACAATTTTTTCCGGCCATGCTTCTTTTTTTGAAACTGACCAGATTTTATTAATATAATTTAAAGCATAATAATTTTGGATTAAATGAATCCAATGAGATCCTTTTATATTGAGTTTAATAATTTCATCATCCTCATTGCTAATAAAATTAAGCATCTTTGCAAGATTAAGTATATACGGAAAATCTTTTTTCAATTCGGATTGAAAATGATTTTTGAAATCGATTTTATTAATTTTTGTAGAATAAAGTTGCCAGTATAACCATAAATTTTTTTCGAGCTTTTTGCTAACATTCATAATAATGGAAATTGGCAAATGGGTATTTACTGCTTTTATATATTCTGAAACTGAGAATGTATTAAAATAAAAAGAATTGCCATTATATGATCCTGCACTGGCTCCAAGTCCTAGGTAATAATCACGTGTAACTGATGAATAGTTGTTTTTATTATTTTTACTAAATGACCAAACATTAGTTTTGGAATAATCATTTTCTAATAAATATTTATTCAAGAAATAATACATTTTTTTTCGTTGAGAATGGGCAGGCAGTTTCATCTTTTTTAATTGCCTCATTTCTCCTATCTCTGAAAAAGGAAATGTGAACAATGGATAGCAGGTTATTTGGTCAATATTATATGATATTGCCTTGGCTATATCAAATTTAATATCATCAATAGTTTGCTTTTTAATAGCAAAAATCAAATCGACATTAACAGAATCAAAACTTGAATTGTTAATTTCTTCAAGAGCCCTAAGAATTGTATTTTTATTGTAATTACGTCCGATTGTTTTTAAATGATGATCATTAAAACTTTGAACTCCCAAACTTATTAAATTAAATCCCTGACTTTTAAGTTGTGCTAATAATTCCTTATTAATGTCGTTAGGAGAAGTTTCAATTGCTAAATCTCCATCAATTATGAAATTTTTTTGGAGATGCTTTAGAATTTCATTTAATTCATCAATCATTAAAGTTGGAGTACCGCCACCAATATAAAGAGATGTGAAATTTCTTTTTCCAAAATGATCGTGGTATAGGGAGATTTCTTTAATTAAGGCTTTTTTATATTCATCAGCCATTACTTTATTATAAGTAGTTTTTATATATGGACAATAAGGGCAAGAGTTCTTACAAAAGGGGATGTGGATATATAATCCGGTAGCTGGCTTTAATCCGATATTATTTGAATTATTATAACGATAATAAGTAAAATCATCTGATCTGTCTGATAGTATATTTCTTATTAGCCGTAACATTTCCTATAAATAGTTAAATGCAGTTAACACTGCACTTGGATTTAGCCTGCTAATGTGCATAATTTCAGCAAAACCTAAATAGCCGCAATTTTTGCATATTTCATCATTTCCAATCATCCGGCAACATTGGTACATTTTGTTTTCAGCATATAAATAGCTCATTTTGTTGGGCCTTTCCCAGTTGTTTTTATACACGCTTTTTAATCCGGCTTTTGAGTTAAAAATACGATATCCTTTTCGTTTTAGGGATATAATTTTTTTTACAACTTCTTGTTTTTCGCTTAAACTTAGGCTTAGATGATCTTTGCCGCTACTAGAAGTATAAAAATAAAAAAAGAAACCTTTTATATTTTTAATCTTACTCAATGTCTCGCAAAAGTCTTCAATTCCATCATTGTTAATTCTTGAAATTGTGCAGTTAATAATGATTTTTTTATGGCTGGATTTTTCAATATTAGAAATAATTTTTTCGAGACCTTTCCCTCGAATTTCATCGTTTATATGTTTTAATCCGTCCAAACTTACAAATACTGTATCGGCTGAAGTTTCGATGGTGAAAGTACCATTTGTATATAAAGTAATAAATTTAAATCCAATATATTTTGCCATTTGAATTATGTTTTCAAGATTCTTTTCATCCTCCCTCCACATAAAAGGTTCTCCCCCTTCAATATAAAGATTTGTAATCCCTTTTTGATATAATTCTGTTAATCCTTTTTTAATTTCAATAAAAGTTAAATCAGGAATATTTCGGTTTGAAACAGAGCAATACTGGCAATGTAGATTACATTTATCATTTATGGCTATTCCTCCCATAAAAGGGATTTCTTTACGCAGAATTAGCGTATTAATAATATATAAAAAGCTGGTTTTATAAAATGAAAGTCTATAGCTCATCGTATTTAAAATCTTCCATTTTTTGCATTTTATTGTCGATATAGCAATAAAAATCAGCAGTAAATGTTTTTTGTTTTACTACTATTTGAAACGGCTTTTTAGTTCCACTATCTTCAACAAAACCATGCAAGGTTAATATGCCATATGTACCAAATACCTGATCTTGTTTTACCCCATCAACAATCAGGGAATATTCCATGGTGATAAGCAGCGACCTTTTTTCAGCTCTTATTAAATGCCCATTATAATGAAAAACCTTATGAATAGAAAAAATTGTATTTCTCATAATTAGGGTTAATTAATGGTTAAGAAATACAATTTACGAAAATATTTTTAGTAGTTAAATTAAAATCAGTATGCAACAAAAAAGCCAGACTTTTTAAGTTTTTAAATAAAAACTAAAAGTACCTGGCTTTTTTAATACGGAGTTTAATTCCTTAATGCTTTTATTCTGTCGGCTTGCCCATTGCCATGTTTTTGCTTCTTTCAATTGATTGCAAGGCCAGGTAATTATCTCCAAACTTTTTAAGGTTTTCCATTTCAACATCGTACTGGTCAAAATGACGTTCTTCATCTTCAACCAGCGCCTCAAATAATTTTTTTGAAACAGAATCGGCATTTTTCGAACACTCATTAGCCCAGTTGTTGTAGTCCCGGGCGCTTGAAGTTTCCATTTCTGAAGCCAGTTCCAGCATTTCTTCCACCTCGTGTATTTTTTTTACTTCAGCGGACGCTTTTATTTCTGTTTCACCTTTTAAGAATAATATTCGTTCAGCAAGCTGTTCAATATGCATCATTTCTTCAATAGCTGTACGCTTAAATAAATTAGCCAGCAGATCATAACCCTGGTCATCGCAATGGAAATGAAAATACATATACTGATGAACGGCTGAAAGTTCGTCTGATATGGCTTTGTTTAATAGTTCAATACTTTTTTCTTTCATAGTTAATGCGTTTAAAAATTTATTTGACTTCTGATAAATTAATTTTTAATGCAGAGGCAACACCATTACCATAGGCTTCATCTGCTTGCATGCAATTTTTAATATGGCGAATTTTAATTTCTTTTGGAGCATCGCCCATTGCTCTTCCCGTGTTTTCGAACAATACTTGTTGCTGTTCATTATTCATCAATCTAAACAAATCGCCAGCTTGAGAATAGTAATCATCGTCTTCCCTGTGGTTCCAATGATCGGCTGCACCATCAATTTCAAAAGGGGGTTCTTTAAATTCGGGTTGTTCCTGCCATTCACCATAACTATTAGGTTCGTAGCCCAAAGTAGCGCCATAATTTTCATCTGTTCTCATTTGCCCGTCCCGGTGGAACATATTTAAAAATGGGCATCTTGATTTATTTACTGGAATAAGGTGGTGATTAACTCCTAGTCGGTAACGTTGTGCATCTCCATAGGAGAAAAGGCGGCCTTGAAGCATTTTATCAGGAGAAAAGCCTATACCTGGAACTATATTTGCCGGATTGAAAGCAGCTTGCTCAACATCTGCAAAGTAGTTTTCAGGATTTTTGTTCAACTCCATTACCCCAACGTCAACTAGAGGGTATTCTTTATGCGACCAAACTTTTGTTAAATCAAACGGATTGAATTTACATTTTTTTGCCTGTTCTTGAGTCATCACTTGAATTTTCATTGACCATTTCGGAAAATCACCTTTGTCAATACTATCAAGTAAATCACGTTGATGGCTTTCCCGGCATTTTCCAATCATTTGCTCGGCTTCCTGATCGGTAAGGGTTTTTATACCTTGTTGTGTTTTTAAATGAAACTTAACCCAAATCCTTTCGTTTTTACTGTTTATCAAACTATAAGTATGACTACCATATCCATTCATGTGCCGATATGAGTAAGGAATACCTCTTTCACTCATTGTAATAGTTACCTGGTGTAAAGCCTCAGGCAAGCTTGTCCAAAAGTCCCAGTTATTTTTTGCACTGCGAAGGTTTGTCCTGGGATCGCGCTTCACCGCATGGTTTAAATCGGGAAATTTTAAAGGATCTTTAAGAAAAAATACGGGTGTGTTATTTCCAACTAAATCCCAGTTGCCTTCTTCGGAATAGAATTTAACTGCAAATCCCCTAATGTCACGTTCGGCATCTGCTGCGCCACGCTCACCAGCAACCGTTGAAAATCGAGCAAAAAGTTCTGTTTTTTTTCCAATTTTAGAAAATATTTTTGCTTTTGAATAGTTTGAAATATCATGCGTTACAGTAAAAGTTCCAAAAGCTCCGGAACCTTTTGCATGCATGCGTCTTTCAGGGATAACTTCCCTGTCAAAATGAGCCAGTTTTTCAAGAAACCATACATCCTGCAATAACATCGGGCCTTTTTTGCCTGCTGTCATTACGTTTTGATTATCAGCTACAGGTGCGCCTGAACTGCTTGTTAATTTTTTGTTTTTCATAATGTTAAAATTTATGTTAGTACTAATTATGTTTTATTGTTTGAATTAAAAAACCCATGACAAAAGTGCCAATTAAACCAACAACTATTAATACCAAACGCACTAATCCGACTGAAATAAAAAAAATACAGGAACTTGAAATCATCAGCCACATTAGTGTTATTGAATATAATTTTATTTTCAGGGTCATCCCTTTTTTTGTTTGAAAATCATTAATATACGAACCTATAAATCTATTTGAAATCACTTTTTGATATAATTTATCTGAACTTCGAAGGTATAAACCAGCAGTAATTAATAAAAAGGGAGTTGTTGGCAGTCCCGGTATAAAAATCCCTATACACCCAATTCCTAGTGATAGAGTTCCAAGAAATATCAATAATGTTTTTGTTATGTACATTTCTTCCTTACTTTGTAAATTTTCCTATAATTTGTAGCTTAATATCTTCTATTTTAAAATTAGGGATGCCTTTTTGTTCAAAATAATTTGTTAAAATATTATTAAGTTCAGTATCTGTATAATCTTCAATCCTGTCTGAATCAGAATAATAAATATGATGATGGCTTTCAGTAATAGCATCATATCTCATAATATCCTTATCGGTTTTTACTTTATGAATTAATTGCTTTTCAACCAGGATATCAAGAACCTTATACACTGTTGCTGTTGAAATATTTGGATGATTTTTTTTGATAAAAAAGATAATATTATCTGCTGTAGGATGATTATTAAGAGTTATAATAGCTTCAAGAATAACAACCCGTTGAGGAGTAACTTTAAGCCCTTTTTCGACAAGACAGGTTCTTATTTCATCAATTTTCATAATACTAATTTTTAAAAGAGAATTATTCTCAAATAAGAATAAGTAAAGTTAATACTTTTTAATTTAAAAGTCAAGTTTTAAAGCTAAAAGTTATATTTTCTGAATAGAAGTTTTATGCCAAACAAGGTAAAGACAAGTATATTATTATTCTATTATTCAGTAAGAAAAGTTATTTTTTTTAATTATTATTAATACGAATTATTAGTTAAAAAATATATTTTGGCTTAAATACAAAATTTAAAAATTCCAACTCTTATTCGCATTATTTAGTTATTGTATGGGCACATGGCTACACATTTAGAGCAAATATGAAATGTCAATTCATCGATAGTGTTAGTATTTAGATATCGAATTGCTTTATCAGTATTATAGGATTTGAGCAAGGCGAATTTTAATTTCGACATAAGTGTTGTTTTAGATGTATACCCTAAGCAACGCATAATTCGAACCTTTTTTTTCTCAGGCATAATGGCATTTACAGGACAAGCATCTGAACAAATAGTGCAATCAGGCGGGCACCCGGGCTCTTCATTTTTAGGATAGTATTTTATGGGTAAGGGAGCTGTTGTTAATAATCCCCCAAGCATTAACCTTGATCCATATTTTGAATGTAATAATAATCCGTTTTTACCTATTGTGCCTATTTTTAGTATTTCAGCCATTCGAATCTGGTTTATATAACCAACAACAACACCCTTTTTATTAATGCCAAGTGGCATACAGCCATACACTGGAAGCGACCTGAAACCATTTTTTTCAAGCAAACTGGAAATAAGAAAGCTCAACGTATCAAGTTTTCTATATAGAAGATTTTGGGTACGCCACGCTAACTCTAAATTATGTGTAGGAGTTTGATAAATATCCTTGGGTATCGGAATACCAAAACATATTATTCCTTTTGTCCCCGGCAAAAAATCTTCAGGACGATAACCAGGTGGTTCATCTTCCATTTCGATTGCTGGCCCCATGCCAAATACTGAAAGATTTTCATCTTTAGCTATTTTTAATATTTCCTCGAAAATCATATATAAATTTTTAAAACCATCAAATCAAATATATCAATTTAATTAGAATGACGAGGAATCGTAAAAATTATTCCGTAAAAACCAATAAAGTTTTATTCAATAACAATTTTTTTATTTATTTTTTCTCCATTAATGTTAAGTGTAAGAAAATAAACTCCTGTATCGATAGTTGATATGTCTATTGAGTTATTAATTAATTCACCTTGTTTAATCATTTTACTTTTCATATCATATAACTCATATGATACAAATTCCAGCGATTCCTGATAATTGACACAAATATTATTTATTGCAGGATTAGGAAAAATAGCAAAATCATTTGATTTTATATGCTGATTAATACCAACTGTTTCTTGAATAATTGAGATTTTAAATGTTTCTGAAATCCTTGCTCCTGCATCATCTGTTGCAGATATGCTTATGGTATAGTCCCCTTCTTCTGTAGGTGTGCCTGAAAGTGTTGTTGTTGAAGAACTATAAAATAGCCATGAAGGGAGATCATCACCATTGATTAGTTTTGTTGAAATTTGAATAGGGTCGGAATCAGGATCAATAAAAAGTTCAGCAGGTAACTGATAATTATAACTTTCGTTCATCTTAATAGTTGTGTCTGGAATAGCTTGCATTAGCATTGGGGCTAAGTTTAAGGTGTCAACAATTATATCATTATCAACTTTATTAAATTGGAGTTTTTCCATAGGAACATATGTTAAATTCATTGGATAATCTTCCTTTAGTTCTGTTATTTTATTCTCAATGGTATTAAACCTGGATGGCGCTGCAGCATCAAT
>CAZBZX010000055.1:5085-14708 GCA_964496465.1 uncultured Bacteroidales bacterium | reverse complement strand
TTTCTACAGGTTCAACAAGTGTTTGGCAAGAAGGAAGAATACTAAATACTGATAGCTCAGCAAAGATCATAGCGGCATCTGATTTATATTTCCATGAAGGATTATTGATTAATTTACAGGACGAGAATTTTTTACATGGTGCCTTAATATTACCACAAGATTCAGGATTTAATATTTATGCTGATGGTTTAGGATGCTCATTTAAATATGTTTACTTATTTGGAAATGGCAATGAGTTGCATATGAGCGGAAATTCTGATCTATGGGATAATGTACGATTGGAAAATGTAAATCTTTACGGTAACATACAAGTAGTAAGCGATATATGGTTTGTGGATAATGTTACATTGCACGATACATTACAAAATGAACCAGCTATGTCAAGATATGTTTCATTATTTGGTACGTTCACAAATAATGGTATTGTAAAAGGTGCTAGTAGTTCATCTGTTTTACGTGTGAGTATTTACGGAAATATCGTTAGTGACGGCGAATGGTTAAATACAGAAATATCTGTAAAAGGTGAGTCGAATCAAACAATTGAATTACAAAACGACTCAAAAATATTGAGCGAATTTAGTATTTATGCGATGGTTGACGGATCTACAACATATCAATGGACTAAAAATAGTAATGATATTTTAGCAGGAACAAGTTCTGTGTTAAACTTAGACAGTATAGTTGCATCCAATACAGGAACTTATATATGTGAAACAAATAATGGCAATTCTAGAAATATTGTAATTGTTGGTGCCAGCTCTGGAACAGGACTTACTGCTGCTTTTTCAGCAGATATAACCTTAGGAACTGCTCCAATTGTTGTTAACTTTACTGATGCTTCAATAGGTAACCCGACTACTTGGGCATGGGATTTTGATAATGACGATACAATTGATGCCACAACTCAAAATCCTGGTTTTACATATAGCGATGCTGGAACTTATACAGTAAAATTAACTATTTCTGATGGGACAAATTCTGATACGGAAACAAAAGTAGCGTATATTACAGTTACTGAATCAGGAGCAATTGAGCCAGGTTGGTTCTCGCAAACTCTTGATACATATTGGCCATCTGAAAGTTTAAATGATATATGTGCTATAAATAACAATATTGCAATTATCGTAGGAGAAAATGGTTTAATTTTAAGAACCGAAAATGGCGGAACTACATGGGCAAGCATTACAAGTACTGCTACTATGGATTTACTTGATGTGTATTTTATTGATGATAACACAGGATGGATTTCCGGAACAGGAGCAATTTTAAAAACTACTGATGGTGGTTTAAATTGGACAGCAGCAAACGGTATGACAAGCACCTATGAGGCTATTCATTTTGCAGATGAATTAAATGGTTGGGCAGCTGGTTATCGTAGGATTTATATTACTACAGATGGCGGAGATAACTGGACAGAGAAAGTTAGTTCAGATTTTTCACAGCTTTATTCTGTTTATTTTGTAAGTTCAACAACAGGTTGGGTAGGTAGTAGTAATGGTTCAATATTTATTACTACAAATGGTGGTGCAGATTGGGCAGAACAAACTACCGGAACTACTGATGATATTAAAGCAATTTACTTCGCTGATGCTAATAACGGATATGCTGTTACTTTTGGAGGCTATATGTTAAAAACCACTAATGGTGGTGCTGATTGGACATCTCAAGCCATTCATGCTAATTATGGATTATTCGACATTAGTTTTGCTGATGCAAATAATGGAATTATTGTTGGAAGTGATGGAGATATTTATAAAACATCAAATGGCGGTACAGATTGGACAGAAGTTACTGCTGGTTCATCTGTGACATTAAGATCAGTAGATTTGGCTGATGCAAATACAAGCTGGATAGTTGGAAGTCAAGGAACAATTCTTAAATCTATAGATGGTGCAACAACTTTAGCAGCACAACCTACGGGAACAAATAAAGATTTAAGATCAGTATTTTTTGTAAATGCAAATACCGGATGGGCAATTGGGGATGGCGTATTGGTAAAAACAATAAATGGTGGAGAAAGTTGGAATCCAGTAGAATTGGACTCATACTCTTTAGAAGATATATACTTTATAAATGCAACTATAGGTTTTGCTGTGGGTGGTTCCAGCAATGGAGCAGAAATATATAAAACAGTAGATGGAGGAGTTACCTGGTTTTCAGTTTCTACTAGCAGTTCCAAAACTTTTGAATCAATTCATTTTATAAATGAGACTATAGGTTGGATTGTTGGAGATGATGGTGTTACACTTAAAACCACTGATGCTGGTGAAAACTGGACTACCCAAACCAATGCTACTTCTCGTAAATTAAGTGAAGTTTTCTTTATTGATGCAAACAATGGTTGGGCAGTTGGTGATTATGGTGTAATAACTAAAACAACTGATGGCGGTGTAAACTGGAGTTCACAATCATCTGTTTCCTATTATTTATATTCAGTTTATTTTCATGATGCAAATAATGGCTGGGCCGTAGGAATACAAGGTGATATTATTAGAACCAGAGATGGTGGAGAAACGTGGGTAAGTCAACCTAGCGGAACTGATTTCTACCTTGAGTCAGTTCACTTCCTTGATACAAATATAGGTTGGGCTGCCGGAATGAATGTTATTGAAACAGACGGTATTATTCTGAAAACACAAAATGGTGGGAAAACCTGGCATATACAGGAAAATGCTGATACTGGTTTACATTCAATATTTGCGGTTAATGAAAATATTGTTTATGCTGTTGGAGATGGAGGTATGATATTAAAAACTGTTGATGGTGGTGGTGAAATTATTGAAGCCATTACTGCTCAATTTACTGCAAATCCAGTAATTGAACAAGCACCTGTTGAAGTATTCTTTACCGATCAGTCAATAGGTGATATTACTTCCTGGAGTTGGGACTTTGGTGATGGCTCAACTTCAACTCAGCAAAATCCTTCGTACATTTATACTACAGGAGGTGTATATACAGTAACTTTAATAGTTTCTGATGGAATAAATAATGACACATTGATACGGACAGATTTAATAAATATTACTTCACCGTTGGGTTCTGTTACAGCAGCATTTTCGGCAGATGTAACCAGTGGAGCTGCACCATTAGCAGTTAATTTTACGGATGCATCAGTTGGTAATATTACTAGTTGGGCATGGGATTTTAATAATGACGGAATTACCGATGCTACCGATCAAAACCCAAGCTATACATTTAATGTTTATTATTTTTATACGATAACCCTACTTGTGAGTGTTGGTTTATATTTTGTTTCGTTGGTTAATGAAGATTATATTTCTGTTACTTCAGCTACCGGGCCTCTTGGAATTGAAAGTAATGAATTGAGTTCATATATAATTTATCCAAATCCAAGTTCAGGGGTTGTTTATATATCAGTTGATAATACAGTGAATAGTTTACAGGCAATTCAAATTATGACAATTAATGGAAAATTGATTCTTGAAAAATCAATAGAAAATGGAGAGGAATTAATTGAACTTAATTTATCAGCTATTGAAAATGGAATGTATTTTATAAAATTAATAGAAGGTTCAAATACAACTATTCAAAAATTAGTAATTGAATAATTATTAGTCATATTACTTTAAGCTAAACCCAGGTAAAATTTGTTTCCTGGGTTTTTTATTGCCTAAAATTAAAATGGTCTTTTAACTTTTTCGATAAGCATTTTTAAAAGATTAAAATTTATTAACTTTATGCTAATAAATAACTAAAGTATGGAAACAAATACCCCCAAAAAAAGAATTGCAATGATTATTGCACATCGAATATTCCAGGATATTGAATACAACAGGCCAAAAGAAATATTCGAGAAAAAAGGTTTTGAAGTTGTTACAGCTTCTTCTGATATGTCTGAAGCTATTGGAAAGTATGGTGGGAAAGTAAAACCTGACATATTAGTTAAAGATATAAATGTTGATGAATTTGATGCCATTGTATTTGTTGGTGGTGGAGGATCGGAGCAATATTTTCATGATCCGGCTGCACACAAAGTTGCCAAAGAAGCTAAAGAAAAGGGGAAAATTTTATCTGCGATTTGCTTAGCTCCTAATATTTTAGCTAATGCTGGTTTATTAAATGGAATTAAAGCTACTTGCTGGGATTCGGATAATTTGAAAGAAAAAGGAGCGGATTATACTGGAAATTTAGTTGAAAAAGTAGGTAAAATTATCACTGGCAAAAATCCGGATGCTGCTATTGAATTTGGCAATACAATTGTTGATGATCTGCTAAAAACTAAGTAATATATTTTACAGTAGTAATTAATTTATCATCTGATATAATAATCTTTCTATAACCAATAGAATAATTATCTATTTCAAAATATTCTGCTTCAGGATTTAAATTAAAAAATGTTGCAGGAGTTATATAACTTGTAGTATTGTAAATATTTATAGTTCTTTCTAAGTGGTAATGCCCACAAAAAATATGATAGTTGTTCGGAAAGGAAAATAATAAATTCTGAATTTTATCAATTTCTTTAAATCTCCATTTATTATCCATGTGTGGAACATTCGCGATAACAGGTGGATAATGCATAAAAATAAAAATATCTTTTTCAATTTGGCTTACAGTATTTTTCAGCCAAATATATTGTTCTTCCGACATAGTGCCATTTCCAGAATCTAAAAAAATTATATCTTTTCCTTCTTGATTTATTTTATAGTATAGTTCTAAGTTTTTAATAGATTTATTAAGTCCAAAATAATTGGCAAGTAATATCGGATCATCATGATTTCCTGTTATAATATATACTGGTTGATCAATTATATGTAATTGTGATTTTATCCATTGATAAATTTCAGGTTTTGGATCTCTATAGCACAGGTCTCCAGATAGCACTAAAAAATTGAATTTTTCTTTTGAGACTGCATCGATTACTTTTTTAAAATTACCTCTAACATCAACACCTTCAGGATTTATTCCTTCATCATCAATATGTATATCCGAAATTTGAAGAATTACCATGTCATCTATTTTAAAATCAAAAAAATAAAATTTGCAAAATAATAATCTTTATTTAAACCTTTTCAAATTTAAGAAGTCAAATGTTATGTAAATAAATTGTAAAACTAAAATTAGAAATTATGAAAACAAGAAAATTAGTAAACGCAGGATTAGTGGCAGGAATGTTACTAATATCAGGTTTAATTGTAAATGCACAACCTGGCCAAAAAGGGGATTGTAAAAAAAATATGAAAGGACAGGGTATATGTAAATTTTTACCCGATGTAACACCCGAACAGGAAGCGCAAATCAAAACACTTAAAACGCAATACCTAAAAGGAACACAGGCTTTGAGAAATGATCTGAATGAGAAGGAAGCTCATTATAAAACATTAATGACTGCTGAAAAACCGGAAATGAATGTGATTAATAATTTGATTGATGAGATAGCATCTATACAAGGAAAATTAATGAGAGAAAGAGCTGCTCATCAGCAAGAGGTTCGCAAAATTTTAACCGAAGACCAACGTGTAATTTTTGATCAACATATTAGTCTTGATCATGGTGGTAGAGGATTATGCAAAGGTCCTGCTGAAGGGAAAATACCTGGCCCTGGTAAAGGAAAATAATGGATTGATTTTTTTTAAAAATAATCCTAAAATTGTTTTTACCGCTAAGACGCAAAGACGCTAAGAATAAAGTTTTTAGTAAAACTTTGCGTTTTTGTGCCTTTGCGGTTTAATTGCCTATTTCATTTTATATATGTGCAACTTGCATAATATCTCCAAAAACGCCGGCAGCAGTTACTTCAGCACCAGCCCCATATCCTCTAATAATTAATGGTTGTTCTTTATATCTTTCAGTAGTTAATAATATAATATTATTTGAACCAACAAGCGGATAAGAAGGATGGGTATAGTCAACAGTCTTCAACTCAACACTTGCTTTACCATTTTTTAAACTTGCAATAAATCGCCATTTTTTATTTTCTTTTTCAAGCTTTTTTCTCTTTTTTTCAAAATCAGCATCAACAGTTTTTATTTTATTCCAAAAATCTTCTGTTGATCCTTTAAAAAAATCATCGGGTAAAAATCCTTTTATTTCTACATCTTTTTGCTCAATAGTGTATCCAGCATCACGCGCAAGAATCAAGATTTTTCTCACAACATCTATGCCGCTTAAATCAATTCTTGGATCTGGTTCTGAAAAGCCTTGCTCTTTTGCTTTTTGAATGGCTTTACTTAAAGGAACATTTTCTGATAATTCATTAAAAACAAAGTTTAAAGTACCCGATAATACAGCCTCAATTCCAATAATTTTATCACCGCTATTTATTAAATTCGATATGGTATTTATAATTGGTAATCCTGCTCCAACATTGGTTTCATACATAAATTTTACTTTCCTTTCTAAGGCGGTTTTCTTTAACTTTTTATAGGTTTCATATTCAGAAGAGCAGGCAATTTTATTGGCAGCAACAACTGATATATAAGAATTAAGTAATTTTAAATACAAATCAGAAACATCTTTACTGGCAGTACAATCCACAAAAATGCTGTTTCTTAAATTCAGATCAATAATTGAATCTGAAAATTTGAACAGATTTAAAGAGATACCATTATTTTTAAGATCATCCTGATAAGTTGAAATATCAATACCATTACTATTGATAATCATTTTATCTATGTCAGCTATTCCTACAATATTAATTTTTAAATGGTGCTGTTTTAGTAATTTCTTTTTTTGCTGATGCAATTGCTTTAATAATGCACTTCCAACAGTCCCAGTTCCAACAATAAATAAATGTATTTCTTTTGATGGTGAAAGAAAAAATCCTTCATGAATTACATTTAACGCTTTTTTTAAACTCTTTTCTTTAATAACAACCGATATATTTAATTCGGATGATCCTTGTGCAATACCAATTACATTTATTCCATTTCTTCCTAATGATTGAAAAAGATTGGCAGAAATTCCAGGTGTATTTTTCATATTTTCACCTACAATAGCAACTATTGATAATTCTTTTTCAACATTTATTTTTATTTCATTTTTAATTTCAATTTCTGTATAAAATTCTTCATTAATAGCGTTTACAGCTGTTTCGGTATCATCAAGAATAATAGCAAATGAAATTGAATATTCAGAAGAAGCCTGGGTAATGAATATAATATTTACCTTATATTCAGCAAGCTTGCTAAAAAGTCTTCCTGAAATACCTTGCACGCCTGCCATACCAGGACCTTGTATTGTAATTAAATCAATTTTATCAATAGAAGAAACCCCTTTAATTTTATCTTCACATTCACCAGCTGAATTCGAAATAATGGTGCCTTCGGCATCTGGATTAAAAACGTTTTTAATTAAAATTTTAATGCCTTTTTTATATACAGGTTGAATGGTTGGGGTATATAAAACTTTAGCCCCAAAGTGCGATAATTCTAATGCCTCAGCGTAAGATAAATTTTTTATAGGAAAAGCTTTTTCTACAATGTTAGGATCTGCAGTCATAAAACCATCCACATCTGTCCATATTTCAAGAGTTTTAGCATCAAGTGCAGCAGCTATAATTGAAGCAGTATAATCCGATCCCCCTCTACCTAAGGTTGTTGTTTCGCTGTATTCATTGCTTCCTATAAATCCCGGGATTATTGCTATTTTATTAATGTTTTTAAACTTTTCTTTAATAAGTTTTTCTGATAATTTGAAATTAACATTTGCTTTTCTAAAAACAGCATCAGTTTTTATTATTTCTCTTGAATCAATTAAGGCTGCATCTTTGAGTAAGGAGTAAAAAATAAGTGAAGAAATATAATCACCATAACTTAGTATTTTATCTTTTATTTTTCCCGAGACAATTTTTAACTCATAGATACTACCAAGAGAGACAGCTAATTGCTTAAGCAGGGAAGTAATTCTATCAAATAATTGTATGTTTTTATCACTTCCAAATAAATCGTTAACTATTGATAGAACAAAAGCATTAATATTTTTAATTTCAGACATGAATTTTTTATCCTGAACAACAGCCAGCTCAATGGCTGAATTTAAGAGGTTTGTCAAATTACCAAATGCCGAAATAATAACAGCAACATCTCCCTTTTGCTCTTCAACTATTTTTTTAACTTTTAGTATATTTTCAGAAGTTGATAATGTTGAGCTTCCAAATTTTAAAATTCTCATAGTATTTATTGGTTGAAAAAAAAATTAAAAATAGAGATTTTTTAATTGGGAACAATATAAGAATTTAAAATGCAATAGAAGTCTGAATTAATATTGGATAAATAAAAAAATTACTCATACCTTAATGCTTCAACCGGGTTTTTATTAGCTATCTGAAACGATTGCCAAATAACCGTAAATAATGCAATAATTAAAGTTACGAGTCCGGCTAATAGAAAAATCCACCAGTTTAAATCAATTTTATTAGCATAATTTTCCAGCCATTTTTGCATAATATAATAAGCAATTGGAAAGGCAATAACTGAAGAAAGAACAATCATTATTATGATATCTTTCAAGAACCAAAATAAAATATGATTACTACTTGCACCATTTGTTTTGCGTATACCCACTTCTTTTGTTTTTACCTGGTAATTTATACCCGTAATGGCCCATAAACCTAAACACGACATGATAATGGCAATTATTGCAAGCAAAGAACTTATTTTTTGCAGACGGATTTCATTATTATAAACTTCCTCATACATATTTTCTACAAATTCATATTCAAATGGAAAACCAGTATAAATATCATCCCATACTTTTTTAATTGAACGTAAGGTTGAATCAATACTTGATAATTCAGGATTGTATTTGACTTGAATACTCCCTAGCCAAAATGATTTTTGAAAAAATACATATGGTTTTATCTCATCTTTCATCGATGACATTTGAAAATTTTCGACCACACCAATGATTTTACCACCATTGAACAGGTTGGTTCCATAAGTAGTATTTAAAACTAATGAAAAATCTCTACCGATAGTTTCTTCTTCATTCCACCCAAGGTAATCCAGGGCTTTTTTGTTTAGGATATAATTTTCGGATAAGCTGTCATTTCCATGATACGGTGGAAAATTATTCCCTGCAATTAATTTTACATGATAAAATTTAAAGAAATTATCATCTACCGGATATACGGCTAACATTTTATCTTTTATATCATCTTCTGCTCCTGTTGTCTTAAAGCCCATGTAATCATTAGCCTCATCGGCAGGTTCTTCAAAGCTGCTTGTTACATCAGCAATTACAGGATATGACAGTAATTGTGATTTAAGTACCTGATACTTATGAATTACCTGAACAGGTACATTTTTTAGGCAAATTATTTTTTCCTGACCTTTTCCTAATCTATTGTCCATGAAATAATTAATTTGCTTAGTTACAATCATTATAATAGAAATAAGAGCTATTGAAGATACATATTGAATGGCAGTCATCGTTTTATTTATTCCAATTTTTTTACCTGATTGTAATAGAGGTTTCCATTGCCAGCTATTTTTAGCCAATATCAATAACTTCGATTTTAACCAGAAATAAGGATAAATTCCTGAAATTGAAGATATTACTAGTATTCCAATAATCAATAAAAGTAAAAATGGAATATAACCAGCATTGAGAAAAAAAGATGATTCTCCCATTAATAAGCAGAATGATGGCATAAAAAATTT
>CAZBZX010000055.1:0-5075 GCA_964496465.1 uncultured Bacteroidales bacterium | reverse complement strand
AGGTCTATACATGAAAAAGCAAAAGCGGTAGATGCCGTCGCTCTTATTCGTGAGGATCGGGACAGATGATAATGGTCCTTGATGTCAGTGGTACCATGGAAATTTTATTACAGAAAGAAAAAAGCAAAATACAATGAAATAGCACTATATATGGATGATTCGAGAATTTGAAATAATAACAAATGATTGTTTTTTGCCCCAATAACTTTAAATACTTGTAGTGATTTATAATTTTTAATCAGGTTAACAGATTGGAGGTTGATATAATTAAACAATGCAATAAAAAATACGAATAGGGCAATCCCGGCAAACAAATAAACATTTTTTTTATTTCCATTTTTTTCAATTTCTCTTAATTTATCAGAATTTAAATGAATATCAGTTATTTTTTGAAGATGGAGTGTAAGCATTTTCACTTCATCTTCATTTACGAAATTTTTAGCAAAGTCATAAAATTTATTAGTAATATTTTGTGGGTCAGAACCTTTACTTAATAATACATAATTATAGGCCCATCCTGAATAATTTTCAAGATCTTCATATGTAGCTAATATATCAAAATGAAAGTGAGAATTTGCAGGCAAATCTTTAACTACCGCAACTACAACGTGCTCCTTTTTTTCAGGACACCTTGTGCAATAAATAAGCATTGTTTTACCAATTGGGTTTTGATTACCAAAATATTTTTTCGCAGCACTTTCGCTTAAAATTACCTGAAAAGGTTCATTGAAGATATTTTCTGATTTTCCTGCTACAAAATTCAATGAAAACATATCAAAAAAAGATGAGTCAGTTCTTAATACAATAGATTCAAAAGATTTATTATCAACTGATATAATATTACCCAACCAGGTCATAATAGTAAATCTTGTGGTTTTTTCTATTTCTGGAATATGATTACCAATCTCTTTT
Organism: uncultured Bacteroidales bacterium; assembly: GCA_964496465.1. GTDB lineage: Bacteria > Bacteroidota > Bacteroidia > Bacteroidales > CAYFUP01 > CAZBZX01. Next base: position 4,163 of record CAZBZX010000055.1, on the reverse strand, counting down.
AACCAACCGTACCAGCTGCGGGCAAAATGTGTATGATACCCTTTTTCCAAATCGTTTTTCTCAATAGTCAATCTGTAGATTCGATCAAAATTATTATGAAACGTATCATAATTTAATTCATTTTTTACCCAGTAGGATACAAATATTACTGAAGCCATACCCAACGTAAGACATAGTATACTTATAACTGGATAGATGGGATTTCTTACAAATCTTCGAAAAATGAGTTTTAAATAATATAAAAACATAAGTTAAAGAATGTAAAACATTTGAACAGTAACTGTTTTATCTTTATCTAACATAAATAGCATATTTTTAATTTTTGGATAACCAAATTGTTTTTCGCCAGTGTAGCCAAAACCTTCTTTGGGCATCATAAGCCAGTTAAAGTCCATTTTATCGTTTTTATTTTCATCATGATACACGCGAACAGCATATTTTCCTTTTTTTAAGTTATTGTAAGTTACAGTAGCTATTTTATTTTTAATAGGGATATACTCACCTTTAACTTTAACTTCATTTTCATTAAGAAAATCAATTCCTACTAATCCTTCATTACTTCGAAGATTAGTTATTTTAATGGTAAGTGAATAATCAGGTTCTTGCCCATACATATGAATTGTTATAAAGATGGCAATTATGCTTAACTGAAAAAGTTTTTCCATTTTAAATTAATTTTGAATTGATAATATCCCTATAAGCCCTAAGGGAATTTTGATGTTGAAATTGTTATATTGTTTAATCATAATTTCAATTATTCATTATCAATTTTTAATTTTTTTATTCATACCTTAAACTCTCTATTGGATTACTATTTGCCGCTCTCCAGGTTTGCCAGCTAACAGTAAATAAAAGCATAAGTAAAGCTAATACTCCACCAGACAAATAATATAATATTCCGGGTTCTATTCTAAATGGAAATACAGTTAAATATCCTTGCGATCCAAAATATACAAGAGGAGTAGCAATAGCAATAATTACTAATACTTGAATTATTAATCCTTTTAATAGTTTAAACATTAAATTAGGAACAGAAGCACCGCATACCTTCCGTATTCCAATTTCTTTGCGGTGTCGTTTTGCAATAAATACGGATAAACCGAATATTCCAATCAATGAAGTTATTATTGTTAATCTAAAAAATAAATCCATTAATTGAGCAGCAGACACATACGATTTTGCTTCTTTAGTTTCATATAATACATCGTCATGATATTTTAATTCGATTGGTTGCTCAGCATTAATTTTTTTAAGTGTTTCTTTTATAAAATGTTGAGTTTTTTCAGGTTCCTCAGGCCTAATCTTAATTATTAAAAACTGATTTCGAATATCACTCAATTGTATTATTGATGGCATATGATTAAAAATAGGAGGTAAAGCCATATAATTTTCAATTACACCAATTATAGAGTATTGTTTACCCTGAACAATTAATAATTCATTAATAGGGTCTTCAAATTCTAGCTCATCAACCATTTTTTCATTAATTACAATACTGTTTTCTTTATCTGAAGGGTATAATATATCAAAAAATCGACCTCTTGTTAATTTAATATCATATACCTTGAGGTAATCTTCTTCACATCTATATATTGCAGCCATTGTGTTGTTCTCTTCATTTTTCCAATCGGAAGTCATATTCATTCCATAACTTGGTATTGTATTTCCCCATGAAACATGTTTAATGGAAGGATTTTTTAATAACTCATCTTTCACTTTATATAAGTCACCCCATGACCAACCTTCAACACATAAAACATTTTCGCCATCAAATTTCTTAATATTAATGTCATTCATAAATTCATTTTGTTTTGACATTATCATCATAAATTGTATAAATATAATGGCAAGAAAAAACTGAAAGGAGGTTAGGAAAACTAATGAACGATTTTTTCCCCTTGGTTTCCCATTTCTTGCCTGAATTAAGCTTATTGCCTTTAATGCTGAATATTTTATCGCTGGATATAATCCTGAAAATAATACAGTAAATAAAAATAAAGAAAGACCTAATGCAATTGTTTCAAGATTAAAATCAATAATGATATTTGTATCCATTAATACATTAAAATCAGGTAAAACTGATTTTAAAAGTATAATTGCCAAGTTAAAACTTATTACTAATGATAATGCAGTATCTATTAAAAACTGTAAAAAAATATCTATTCGTTTCCCTCCATTCACCTTTCTTATTCCTGTTTCTTTTCCACGAACAGAAAAAAGAATATTTGTAAGATTTATATAATTTGCACATGATGTAAAAAGCATAAATAATCCACTAATTAAAAATCCTATTAATTTACCTTTATTATTTTCGTAGGTACCACTAAAATGTATTTCTTTAATTGGCATTAAATAAGCAATTGTGTTCTCCACATCTACTGGAATTTTAAATTGAGAAGCGATTTTTTCATTAAGTTTTTTATAGTCAGCTCCTTTATTAAGTAAAAGATAATTATTGTAATTACTCGACTGATATGACTCATGGTCCCACTGGGAAATATAGTTGGAAAAATCAAAAGGAATGATAAACTCTGGTTGTATAATAGTATTTGATGGAAAATCTTTATAAACACCGGTAACTATAAAATCTTTATGTACTCCCCATATATTCATATTCATGTATTGATCAATTGGATTGCTATCTCCAAAATAACGTTGAGCTATCTTTTCTGAAATTACAACTGATAAACTATTCTTCTTAGGCCCTCCCTGGATAAGTGGGATAGTAAAAAATTGGAAGAAAGATGAATCAGCAACAGTAATCCGATTTTCATTAAAAATATTTTCTCCTACCCTTACTGTTCCACCAGTTTCTCTAGAAATTGAATATTTATCAACTTCAGGAAACATGTTCATTAATTCCTTACCTTCTGGTCCAAATGATGCCGGAATGTTTTGCATCTCACCAAAATTACCTTGAATATAAATTTTATGAATATCATTATATTTTTCATGGCAAGTCTCATATGTTAACTCATGTTTAGCATATAAAATTGCAAGTATTGCTGAAGCTAATCCAAGGGTAAGCCCAAGAATATTGATAGCAGAAACCATTTTGTTTTTTATGAGGTTTCGCCAAGCTGTAAGTATATAGTTTGTAAGCATTTATAATTTCTTTTTAATATTTTCAGTCACTATATGTCCATCAAATAATTGAATAATTCGATGCGCCCTGTCAGCATGTGAAGGAGAGTGCGTTACCATAACTATGGTTGTCCCGTCAGTATTTAAATCTTCAAGTAGTTTCATCACCTCTTCACCATTGGCCGAGTCGAGATTACCTGTTGGTTCATCGGCTAATATTAAGTGTGGATTTGCTACAACAGCTCTTGCAACAGCAACTCTTTGCTGTTGACCGCCTGATAATTGCTGTGGAAAATGTTTTTTACGGTGGGCTATTTTCATACGTTCAAGTACTTCTTCAACCTTTTTTTTACGTTCTGAACTTTTCATTCTTAAATAAAGGAGCGGGAGTTCAACGTTTTCATATACATTTAATTCATCAATTAAATTGAAACTTTGAAAAACAAACCCAATGTTTCCTTTACGTAAATCAGTTCGTTGCCTTTCTTTAAATTTTGAAACATCTGTACCATTAAAAATGAATTTACCATCTGTCGGATTATCAAGTAATCCAATAATATTTAACAAGGTGGATTTACCACAACCTGATGGTCCCATTACTGCCACAAATTCCCCTTTTTCAACCTGAAAGTTGACTTTGTTCAATGCTGTAGTTTCTACTTCATCAGTCCGGAAGATTTTTGTTAATTCAGTTGTTTTAATCATTTTAATTGAATTTAATTTTTGGTAAACCTGCCAAATCATGTGCCAAAAAAATAAACAACTGATATTTAAATACTTAGAAATCTTGTTTTAAATTATATTTTCAGAAGTGTATCATTATGTTACAATCGTTGTTATAGTATGATACAATTTATTATTTTTATATATAATTATGAGGGATACGATCCTTATAAAGGATCGTATCCCTCCAATATAATAACATGAAAAAGGGTAAAATTCTCATAATAGATGATAATAAAAGTGTTTTAGAGTCATTAAGTTTATTTTTAAAACAAAAAATCGAATTTGTTTTAACGTTGTCCAATCCAAACCAAATTCCTGCAATATTGAATAGTGAAAATCCCGATGTTGTTTTA
>CAZBZX010000054.1:926-14841 GCA_964496465.1 uncultured Bacteroidales bacterium | reverse complement strand
TTTAATTCGCAATAATAAACTAAATTTCAAATAATATACGAATTTTACAAAAATTTACTATATTTGTATACTTATTATAAATTAGTATATGCCACATAAATCCAAAAAATATCATCAAATTTTAAGTACTTCAAAAGAATTATTCTGGAAACACGGAATTAAAAAAGTTTCAATTGAGGAAATTTGTAAAGAAGCTAATGTTAGTAAAATGACTTTTTACAAATATTTCTCCAATAAAACCGAACTTGCTTTGGAGATGATTAAAAGAATGTTTGATGAAAATATGAAGATTTTTGATGAAATGATGCAGGCAGATATTCCATTTGAAGAAAAAATGCAAAAGCAGGTGCAAATGAAACTGGAAGGAACAAATGATATAAGCGAAGAGTTTGTAAAGGATGTTTATGGTGATACTGAATCGGAATTAAATTAATACTGGCATAATAGGGCAAATGAAGCCATTGAAATAGTTGTGAATCATTATAAAATTGCGCAGGAAAAAGGTGAATTAAGAAAAGATTTGAAAATTGACTTTATCCTTTATATAATTAATAAGTTTTTCGAATTTGCTAACGACGATTATTTAATTTCCAAGTATAAGACAATGCAGGATTTAATTGTAGAAATTAATAAATTTTTTTTATACGGTATTTTACCACATACGAAACAACCGGATGATTAAAAAATTGAAAACAATAATTATTTTATTTTTGATTTTTAGTAAAATAAATAGTCAGGATTCTACTTTTACTTTAAGTAAAAATATGACATTTAAAGGTCAATTTTCATCCATGCTTCAGTATAATCCATCAAATGATTTGCCATTATACAATGGAAACAGGTATATACCACAATTAAATATTGAAAATAAATTAGATCAAAATCAACTTATCGATTTTGAAGCCTCAGCAAATATGTATTTGAATGGAGGCATTCTTTTATTTGATTCAACTGATTATTTCTCCAAAATCAAGCCGTATCGGTTCTGGATTCGTTATTCTAATCCACAATTCGAATTAAGAGCCGGCTTACAAAAAATTAATTTTGGTTCAGCTACCATGCTTCGCCCTTTGATGTGGTTTGATCAGATGGATCCAAGAGATCCTCTTCAATTAACAGATGGCGTATATGGATTATTGGCCAGGTATTATTTTATAAATAATGCCAATATTTGGTTATGGGGATTATATGGAAATAAAAATACAAAAGGATGGGAGTATATTCCTGGTAATAAAACCAGGCCTGAATTTGGAGGGAGAGTTCAATCGCCATTATTTAATGGAGAATTGGCTTTTTCTTATCATAACAGGGAAGTTGAATATAGCCAGATGGATACAATATATTCAATACATATCCTTGATAACTCAAATGAAAATAAGATAGGATTGGATGGGAAATGGGATATTGGCATTGGATTATGGTTTGAAGGAGTATTTCAATATCAGGATATTCCATCAAAATATTTTCCCTGGCAGCAGCAATTTAATATAGGGGTAGATTATACTTTTGCTATTGGAAACGGATTAAATTTAATCAATGAATTTTTATGGGCTGGAAATTCTGATAAGGCTTTTCAATTCAAAAACGGAATTTCATTTTCAGCTATTACTTTAAATTACCCTATTGGATTATTTGATAATGTGACTAGTATATTTTATTATAATTGGATCGATAATGATTGGTACAGGTTTTTAAACTGGCAACGAACTTATGATAGAATAAGCCTGTATCTGATGTTATTCTGGAATCCTGATAAATTTCAGATTTATCAGAATATTGAAAACAATAATTTGTTTGCTGGAAAAGGAGTGCAATTTATGTTTGTTTTTAATCATTGATAATAAATTGAATAGAATTATTTAAATGAATACTTTAATATAATAATAGCTAAAAAATGGAAAACAACAACATCATTACACTTGAAAGTGTAAAAAAAGATTTTCCCATTGGTGGAGGAAAATTTACCGCTCTAAATGGTATTGATCTTACATTTAAAGAGGGTGAATTTGCTGGTTTTGTTGGTCCGTCAGGATCAGGAAAAACCACTCTGTTGAACATTATTGGTTCATTAGACTCACCAACAGAAGGAAAGGCAATTGTTCTTGATAATAACATTCGTTCATTATCGGCTAAAAAGGCAGCATTATTGCGAAGAAAAGAATTAGGATTTATTTTTCAAACGTATAATCTGCTTCCTGTATACACTGTTTATGAAAATGTTGAATTTCCTTTGCTTTTATTTAACATGAGCGCCTCAGAGCGTAAAAAAGCTGTGCTGGATGCGTTGGAATGGGTTGATTTATCAGATAAAATTAAGTCGAAACCAGCCCAGCTTTCCGGAGGAGAATGCCAGCGAGTAGCTATCGCCAGGGCTATGGTGAAAAAACCAAAAATTGTTTTGGCCGATGAACCTACTGCAAATTTAGATTCTGATAACTCACACCATATTTTAAAAACAATGGTGAAATTGAATGAGGAATTAAAAACGACTTTTTTATTTGCTACACATGATGATAAGGTAATTAATTATTTGAAAAGGAAAATAATTTTGAAAGATGGTAAAGTTACTTCTGATAATATTGTAACTAAATAATTTTGGAGGACTAAATGATGTTAGCAATTAAATTAGCTTATCGAAACTTGATTGGCGCAGGCTTACGAACCTGGCTCAATGTATTTGTATTGTCCTTTGTATATATATTAATAATATGGCATTATGGTGTTATTGATGGCTGGAATCACCAGGCGAAAAGGGATATGAAAGCCTGGGAAGTGGGGAGTGGACAATACTGGCAACAAAACTACGATCCGTATGATTTTTTTACATTGGAAGAAAGTCATGCTAAAATTCCTGAATTGTTTAGTAAAGATATTCAGGAAGGGATTATTACTCCTATACTAATTAACCAGGCGACCATTTATCCTGATGGCAGAATTCAGAGTATTCTTTTAAAAGGAATTGAACCCGACCAGAAGGTGTTATCTCTGCCAACGGCAGAATTAAAATCTGAATCGGATATAATTCCTGTCATTGTTGGATATAGAATGGCCAGAAGTTGTAAACTTAAACCTGGTGATATTACAACTATCCGATGGAGGGATGCGAATGGAACATTTGATGCAACGGAAGTAAGAATTGCCAATGTATTTACATGCAATGTGCCGAATGTTGATGTCAGTCAGATTTGGCTTTCCATAGATAATTTACAGGAAATGATGCAGGCTCCTGAAGAAGCAACCCTTTTTATCATGAATGAAAATTCAAAATTTGCTGAGAATATTTTGGGTTGGGATTATAAAAATATGGATGTGTTGATGAGTGAAATGAATGAAATGATTAAGATGAAAAAAGTTGGGGGATCCTTCTTTTACCTTATTCTTATTTTACTGGCAATGCTGGCCATATTTGATACACAAGTTTTATCCATTTTCAGGCGACAAAAAGAAATTGGGACTTATATTGCCATGGGAATGACCAGGTCACAGGTTGTTAGTCTGTTTACAGTTGAAGGCGCTATGCATGCTATATTGGCGATTGTATTAGGCGCAATATATGGAGTTCCCTTTCTACTATCTCAGATAAAAAAAGGGTTTACTATGCCTGCCGGAACAGATGACATGGGAATGGCTATTGCTGAAACCATTTTTCCGGTGTATGGTATTGGACTAATAATTACAACTGTGCTTTTAGTACTGGTAATAACAACTATTGTTAGCTATATGCCTGCACGGAAAATATCTAAAATGAATCCAACTGAAGCAATTAAAGGAAAGATACAATGATACGATTTTTATTTAAAGGATTATTAAGAGACCGGAATCGCAGCTTGCTGCCTATTCTGGTTGTAACTGCCGGAGTTACATTAACAGTATTCGCATATTGCTATATGAATGGTGTTTTTGGTGATATGATAGAATTTACTGCAAAATACTCCGGAGGACACGTGAAAATAATGACTCGTGCTTATGCCGAAAACAAAAATCAGGTTCCAAACGATTTGGCATTATTAGGAGTTTCTGATTTAATGGTAAATCTTAAGAACGATTATCCTAATATGAAGTTTGTTCAGCGAATAAGTTTTGGTGGGCTACTCGATTCTCCTGACGAAAATGGTGAAACAAAAAAACAGGGCGTTGTTGCCGGAATGGCTGTTGATTTGCTTTCAGAGAACTCTGAAGAAATTGAACGGTTAAATTTGACCGGGGCTTTAAGAAAAGGCCGCTTCCCTGAACAATCAGATGAAGTTTTGATTAGTGACGAATTTGCAGAAAAACTGGAAGTTGGTCCGGGCGATCAGGTTACATTAATTAGTTCTACCATGTATGGTGGTATGTCTATCCAGAATTTTGTAGTATCTGGCACAATTGAATTTGGAGTTCAGTTTATGGATCGAAGTGGCATGATTGCTGATATTACAGGCATACAAAATGCACTGGATATGTATGATGCCTGTGGTGAAATACTTGGTTTTCTTAATATGGCAAATTACGATGACATTGCTGCTTCAAATGTTGAAGCAACTTTCAATGAGAAATATTCCAATCCGAATGATGAGTTTTCACCTATTATGTCAAGATTACGTAATGAAGGATTTCTGGCGGGTTATTGGGATTTAATTGAAGGTTTTGTAGGTATTCTTATCACTATCTTTATTTTGGCTATGTCCATTGTGCTATGGAATACAGGTCTGATCGGGGGGTTACGTCGCTATGGCGAAATAGGAATCCGGTTAGCTATTGGTGAGGAAAAAGGACATATTTACAGAACGATGATATATGAATCTGTATTGATCGGAATTATTGGATCTGCTTTGGGTACCCTTGTCGGATTAGGCTTTTCTTATTGGCTTCAGGAAGTTGGATTAAATGTTGGTGACATGATGAAAAGTTCAACCATTATGATGCCGAATATTTTCAGGGCTAATATTGAACCACCGGCTTATTATTTGGGTTTCATCCCCGGCTTATTTTCTATAGTTCTGGGAACAATGCTTTCGGGGGTTGGAATTTATAAACGTAAAACAGCGTCATTATTTAAAGAATTGGAAACTTAATAATCAAGATAAAAGACACAAGTAAAAAGATAAAAGAAAAGATATAATGAAAGAAAATGATTTAACTAAGCGACTTTTTAAATTTGCTGTAAAAACGATTAAGTTTCTCAAAACTTTACCAGATTCACCTGAAATTAAAGTTATTCGTTATCAATTAATAAAAAGTTCATCTTCATCAGGAGCAAATTATGAGGAATCTCAAGCAGGCTCATCTAAAGCTGACTTTACGAATAAGGTAAGAATTTCTTTACGAGAAATGAGAGAATCAAATTATTGGCTACGGTTAATTAAAGAAGTTGAGAATAAAATTGATGTTGTAAATGAATTAGAATGGCTGATAAATGAATCTGATGAACTAAAGAAAATTTTAGGTTCTATAGTTCAAAAATCTAATAATAAATAATTATACTATGAGATTTGTTTTTAAAACTTTTGTCTTTTTACTTGTATCTTTTGTCTTATTTAACTAATAATAAAAATCATGAAAAAACTAATAATTATACTCTTCCTCATCCCAACCATAATTTGGGCACAGGAACCTTCAGGAAAACAAATCCTGGAAAAGATAGACAAAAACATGGCTTCAAAAAGCACCATTACAACTTCTAAAATGGTTATTCATGGAGCAAGACAAACCCGTACTATTGAAGCAAAGTCATGGGGCATGGGTGATAAAAAAGCCTTTACTGAATATCTCGCCCCGGCTCGTGAAAAAGGCACAAAAATGCTTAAACTTGAGGATCAGTTATGGATATATTCTCCGGGTTCAGATAGGACTATTCAAATTTCAGGTCATATGCTTCGACAATCACTAATGGGATCAGACCTTTCCTACGAAGATATGATGGATAATGCAGAAATGCTTGAAGATTATGATGCAGGTGTTATTGGTTCTGAAGTTATTGATGAAAGAGATTGCTGGATTGTAGAGTTGCAAGCTAAAACAGCTGAAGTAAATTACCAGGTTCGGAAAATATGGGTGGATAAAACACGGTATGTTCCCCTTAAGGAAGAATTATATGCAAAAAGTGGTAAACTGTTAAAACGGATGGAGCTTTCGAATATAACAAAAATTGGTAATCGATGGTATCCTAAAAAGCTTGTTTTTAAAGACATGCTCAAACAAGGTGATGGGACAGAGTTTATTATAGTTGATATAGAGTTTGATAAAGAAATTCCTGAATATATTTTTACAAAGGCCAGTTTAAAAAAATAAATTCATGATAGGGTTAATAATTCAAATATTTGATTAATTTTAATTTCTATAAACGAAGTTTTAATTAATTATGACACAGCGCGCGAGAATAGAATACCATCATGGGAAAAAAATTATATTTTTGGATTATACCGGAGTAAGTCACCACGAAGAAGATAAATTCATTAAAGAATTAGATGAAGTTAAAAACTTTATTTTATCACAGGGCGATAACCTGTTGATTTTAGTTGATGTACGGAATTCATATGGCAGTCCGAAGATGATGAACAAAATGAAAGAAGACGGGAAACTTGAAAAACCTTTCATTAAAAAGCAAGCTGTTGTTGGAATTACCGGAATGAAAGAAATATTACTTAAAGGAATAAATCTATTCACAAATATCAATATAACTCCATTTAAAACTATTGAGGAAGCAAAAGACTGGCTGGTTGTTTGATTTTAATTGAAATGTATTATACGGAGAAGAAGAACGATAAGTTTGATTTTTATATCTATTCTCATTTTTATATTCCTGGGATCCTTTAAAATCAAAAATTTCTTATTAAATAATTAGTATTTATAAGGCCGAAGAGGGCATTAGTATGTATCGTTTATAATCCTTCGTTTATTATAATTCAATTTCTTCACTAATTTTATTATTTTTAATAGTTAAAATAAATCATAGATTTCTATGAAAATTACCGATTTACAAGGGGCTATAAAATTATACAATGATATTGAAATGCCTTATTTTGGATTGGGGGTTTTTGAAACGGAAGAAGGACAAGAAGTAATTAATGCAGTAAAATATGCTCTCGAAATTGGATACAGGCATGTTGATACAGCCACCTTATATCAAAATGAGAAGGGAGTTGGAGAGGCAATTAGGCAAAGCAATGTTAGACGCGAAGAGGTATTTGTAACCAGTAAAGTATGGAATAGCGATCAGGGTTATGAGAATACACTTAAAGCTTTTGAATGGAGTTTAAGAGAAATGAAATTCGATTATCTTGATTTATATTTAATCCATTGGCCGGTAAAAGGTAAATTTAGAAACACATGGAAAGCTCTTGAATATTTGTATAAACAAGGAAAGGTAAGAGCTATTGGAGTAAGTAATTTTTTACAGCACCATATAGAAGATTTAATGCAAGTAGCAGAAATTATTCCTATGGTTAATCAGATGGAATTTCACCCTTACCTTATACAGCAAGATTTAATAGATTATTGCACACAAAACAAAATTCAATATGAATCTTGGGCTCCATTAATGAGGGGAAAGATTTCATCTGTTGCTCTGCTTAATACCATAGCAAAAAAATACCATAAAAATGCATTTCAGGTGGTTCTGAGATGGAATCTCCAAAAAGGTGTGGTTACTATACCAAAATCATCGAAACCTGACAGGATTCATTCTAATACCCAAATTTTTGATTTCGAATTATCGCAAGAAGATATGTTAGCAATTGACAAATTGGATAGAAATAAAAGATTAGGACTACATCCTGATAGTTTTTAATGATCGTTTTAACTTTTTCATTTTTACTTTTTACCTTGGAAAGGTGATATGAATCATCTTTTTTGTTATCTAATATCATACTATAAGTATTAACTTTCTTATTAATTACTAGTAACTTATGTTAAATTTTAAAATGAACATTTTTAGTTGAAAAACGATTTTACTTTAAAATTAAAAACAGTTTTTTTCATAATTAGAGTTTAGTTTGGATGCCATCGATTCTTAGTTTTTAGGGTTAGTAATAGGGTTTTGTTTATGATTACGATGGCATCCTTTGTTTAATCAAATTTACGTTTTTTCATTACTTACCAATTATTTGATTTTTATTGATTTATAACAAAAGATATTGTAATTTTATCAATAATTAATATGAAAATTGTAATGCGGAACGTTTTTAATATTGCCGTCATTTTTGTTATAATTAATATATTTTCAGGTACAGCTTTTGGAAATGTTTCAGATACAACATCAAAAGTTGTAATTGATACGTTGGAATATGAAATTATTGTTTTTGATCCTGGATATGAATCATATTTACTGTCTCAGCCACCCATGGATTTTTATTCAATGTCATATTATAAATCATGGAATACTTTATATACTTTTGAATGGAACAACAGGTATATTAGTCAGTCCCAAACCGGTCTTTATGAATCGACTATTGAATATGATTCTTCAATTGATTATGATTTAGAACTGGAATACAAACTGTATTATTTTTTTAGATTTTTCGAAAAAGAGAATAATATTATACTTATTCAAAGAGGAAAATAAATAAGACAATATTTTATCCTTAGATTTTCTACTTTTCTATTTTTTTATTATTGCCTTAATCTTTAATAGTATCAGGTTTTTTATTTTTAAATAACATCATGGCGCTAGATGTTAACAGCCATAAAGTAAGTGCCAGTATCAGGATTGAAATAATAAGTAATAATAAATCTCTATCATTCCAAAATTGAATTAAGTTTATAAACATCGCCCATAACGTCATTATCAATATAAAAATCATTGGAATTAGAGAAATAAAAATATTTTTCTTTTTAGTATAAAGATAAATGGTTACTATAAGCAGTGCCAGAGCAGCAAGTAATTGATTTAACGATCCGAATAACGGCCAGAGAACAAGAGCCCCCTGGGCTCCTGGTTTAGCAAAAGTCAATAAGGATGCAGCTAGCACAACAATAAACGTTGTAAAATAACGGTTATTAAAAGGTTTTTTTATATTTCCATTGGAAGATTTGAAAATTTCCTGTAATGAAAGCCGCTGAATACGGGTTGCAGAATCAAGTGTAGTATTGGCAAAACTTACAATAAATACAGCAATTAATGCTTTTGCAAATAGTTTAGGAATGCCAAAACTATGAAGTAAATTAGCACCGCCAACAACAAATGCTTCCAGTTTTGCCGGGAGGCCTGATGCACTTGCCCACGAAGAATAATGATGTTGAAAAGCTTCAGCCCCTTTTAAAATTACACCATTTTTTTCTATTCCCAATCCTAACCCACCAGCAATAGCCATTAATACAATAACGGCTAAAAAGCTTTCCCAGAGCATACTTCCATACCCTACAAAGAGTGTGTCTTTTTCATTATTAATTTGTTTTACAGTAGTTCCGGAACTGGCAAGAGAGTGAAATCCAGAAATGGCACCACAGGCTATTGTTATAAATAGTAAAGGCATTAATGCTGGAACATCAGATGTTTTTGAAAAAGCAACCTCATTAATAGCTGGGGCATAAATTGGAGGATGCGCAACAATTAAACCTATTACAAGCAAAACAATGGCAACAAATAATTGATTGGAGTTAATGTAATCCCTTGGCTGCAATAATTTTTGAACAGGTATTGTTGATGCAAAAAAAACATATATAAATAAAATAATACACCAGGTAACAATTTCACTCCCTGCAATAATTGGCGGCATCTTAACTGGGAATAAGGTACCTATCCAAATAGAAATATATAAGATTGCAACAGCAATAATTGAATAAATTATATCATTCTTTCCCTTCTGCACTTGCCTTCCAAGCCATACTGCAATAGGTATCTGCACCCAAACCGGGATTACAGCTTCGGGGTACATTTTAAAGAGGAGACCAACAATCATTGAAAAAACAGCCAGCACAATAAATAATAACAATTGCATAATAAACTGGAACGCATACCTCGTAGATGGACTAATTAAATCGCCAGTTAAATCACCTATAGTTTTTCCTTTGGTACGAGCTGAAATTACTAGCGTAGTGAAATCGTGAACAGCTCCCATAAATATTGAGCCCAGGAAAACCCATAAAAAGGCTGGTACCCATCCCCATATAATTCCAATGGCAGGTCCTACAATTGGCCCTAAACCTGCAATGGTTGTATAATGATGTCCAAATAGGATATGTTTTTTAGTTGGAACAAAGTCCACCCCATCATTAAATTCGTGAGCCGGAACTTTATTTTTTGATGAAAGCTGGAATATTTTATCGGCTATATATTTTCCATACAAACGATATGCTAGAAAATAGCCAATAATGGATATTAAGATAAGTACAATTGTATTCATTTCAATAATTTTATTAGTAATAACAAAAATAGAAATAATTTATTGATGGATTACTAATATAGATTTTAATAAAAAATTTCTCTTTATTTTAGATGATTTTCACACAATTCAATTAATTTCTTTTTAATAATATACTTCTTATCTGTTTTCAATTATGAATATTTATGAGGTATTTCGATCTTGTTTTTAATATTTATCACCTTTTTTTAAAAATTCATTATTAGTATACGGTAGTTGGTTTAAACATCGTCTAACATATACTAAACTATTATTATGATTTATTATATTGTATAATGGAATTAAAAAACAACAAAAAAATATACTATTAAGAATTATAATAAAGCAACAATTTTTAATTGCTGCAACTATAGTTAATTGGTTATTATTCCCGCTTATTTCTCCCCCAAAGAAAAAGGCTAGGCTTTGTCCTATTAAATTTTGTTTAACAATTAATTAAGTAAATTATGAAAACTATTTTATCACTTATTATGATGTTTCTGGCCATTATGCTAACATTTAGTATAACGGCCCAAACTATTACAACTTTTGAATTTGATACGATAAACTGGGTTTTGCCGGAAAATTATCAAATAGGAGAGTTCGAAGGAAAACAGGCTTTACTGATAGAGAATATCGATAATCCTGATGCCAGAGACCCTTATGCCTATTTAAAAGACTATGAATTTTCAGACGGAATTATTGAATTTGATTTATTTAGTCCTGATAATTATGCATATATAGGATTTTTGTTTAGACTAAATCAGCATAACGGTGAAGACAGATTTGAACTTTTTTATTTTCGCCCTTTCGAATCAAGTATACAGTATATACCGGTGAATAATGGAGTTGCAATTTGGCAATATTATACAGATTATGTTTACAAGTCATCAGGGAAAACTCCATATAATGAATGGGCTCATATTAAAGCAGAAATAAATGGTCCTAAAGCTGTTGTTTTTTTAAATGACCAGGAGGTTATGACAGTAAATAATTTAGGTAGGGGTATGTCAAAAGGAAGTGTTGGCATTTGGATGGATTGTACAACACCTAAATGTTATTATGCAAATTTTAAAATTACAAAATAGGAGGAAAAACAATGAAAAATGCAATTCTAATATTTTTATTTATAAGCCTGACTGTATTGTTAAAGGCACAAACTGTTGAAAATTTTGAATTTAATACCGAAAACTGGATATTACCAGAAAACTATCAAATCACAGAGTTTCAGGGAAAGCAGTCGTTGTTGATCGAAAGAACGGCTGATGATTCTTTAAAGGGGTATTATGCAATCGTGAAAAAATTCAATATTAAGGATGGAATTATTGAATTTGATATGTTTTGTCCACAACAAGATAGCACATATGCAGGATTCTTGTTCAGGTTAACAAATTATAATGAAGAAGACCGATATGAGCTTTTTTATTTAAATCCTTCTAAATCGAATGATACTGGAGCTGTTCAATATATGCCTGTAAATAATGAGGTAATAAATTGGCCCGATTATGATCATGATGTATATAAATCGGATGGAGACATACCATGGAATGAATGGGTGCATGTGAAGGCTGATATCAATGGTCCAAAAGCAACTGTTTCTGTGAATGATGAGGTTGTAATGACTGTCTCAAATTTAGCTAGGGGGAGAACAGTTGGTAAAGTTGGATTATGGTTAGGTAATTCAAAAAAATGCTATTATTCCAGTTTTAAAATGACAGTTGATTCAATAATATCGGGAATTACAGGAGATGGTAAAAAAGTATATGCTTCCTCTGTTTCATGTGACCCAGTTCTTGCAGGATATGTTTTTGATGGGAAAATATCAACACGATGGGGTAGCGAGTATAGCGATCCTCAATGGATTATGATTGATTTGGGTGAAACTCAAAAAGTGGGTGGCGTAATTCTAAAATGGGAAGCTGCTTATGGAAAAGCGTATGAAATTCGTGTTTCTCAGGATTCTTTGGATTGGACAACTGTATACACTGAAACTGCCGGTAATGGAAGTACCGATAAAATTACCTTTGATCAAGTAGATGCGCGTTATATTATGATGTACGGAACAGAACGAGGAACAATCTACGGATATTCGATATGGGAGTTTGAAGTTTATGAGAAAATAGAAGAAACACCTGAAACTATTATAGATAATATTGAAGACGAAAGTTATTCTTTTTCGATATATCCAAACCCGGCTTCGGATATTATTAATATTAAATCATCTTTATCGGTTGAATATATTGAGATTTATGATGTTTTAGGGAATAAAACCAATATATATAATATGAATTACTCAGAAAATAATATTCAACTAGAAATTAATGATTTATCGAAAGGCATTTATTTTTTAAGAATAAAAACCGAAAACAAAATTTTTGAAAAGAAATTATTTATTGAATAATTAAATATTTTCAGGTTTCATCTGTGACGTTGCCATGGTTAACCGTGGCAACGTTTTTATTTTTATTATTTTTATGGAGTATTTAGGTTAATAGTTGAAACTTCTACTTTCTATAGTTTAATAATAAAAACAAGAATTATATTAAAAAAGCATTAAATTATTTAGTTGATTTAGGGGCAGGCCTTTTTTATCTTGTCAAAATAGAATATAGAAAATAAAGTATATTTTTATTCGTTTGTTGAGTGATTATTATTAAACCATAAACTAAATGAGAATTCTTTTATTATTTTTTACTGTAATAATATTTACAGTAAGTTACGGACAGCAGGCCATTATTAGCGGAACCATATCCGATAAAGAAACCGGTGAGTTTTTAATTGCTGCAAATATTTATGAACCTATTTCACTTACAGGAACAGTATCAAATTATTATGGATTTTACAGCTTAAAATTACCAATAGGAAAAACAAAAATTGTTATTTCTTATGTAGGATTTCAAACGAAAGAAATTGAAATAGACCTGAAAGAAAATACAGTAATTAATATAGAACTTGATCCGACAATTGAGCTGGAAGAGGTTGTAATTACCGATAAAAGCCCTGTTCAGGCAATGCGCAATTCCCAGATGAGCGTATTGGAACTCCCGGTTAGGAGTTTAAAGCAACTACCTGTTCTACTAGGCGAAGTGGACATTATTAAATCGCTGCAATTAATGCCTGGCGTTCAGGGAGGAACTGAAGGCACTAGTGGTTTGTATGTGCGGGGTGGAGGTCCAGATCAGAACCTGATTCTTTTAGATGGTGTTCCGGTATATAATGTAAATCATTTGTTTGGGCTTTTTTCAGTTTTTAATGCCGATGCAATTAAGAATGTCACACTTTATAAGGGCGGTTTTCCAGCACGATTTGGCGGCAGACTTTCATCGGTTGTTGATATAAGGATGAAAGAGGGAAATAGCAAAGAATTTCATGGTACCGGTTCTATCGGATTGTTATCCTCGAACCTTACCCTTGAAGGCCCTATTGTAAAAGGAAAATCCTCGTTCATTGTTTCTGGTCGACGATCATATTTGGATATATTAACCTATCCCATCCAAATGGCAGTTAATAAATCTTTGGGTGAAGATAAGTTTTGGGCGGGTTATTTTTTTCAGGATTTCAATGTTAAGTTAAACCATTCTTTCTCTGACAGGAGT
>CAZBZX010000054.1:0-916 GCA_964496465.1 uncultured Bacteroidales bacterium | reverse complement strand
GTTGTCCGGATCAATTTTTTGTGCTAACTTCAATTCGGAAAAGATAAATTTTTCGTAAAAGGAAAGTATAAATACGACGAGCCTGAGTCTCATACAAGTTATTCCAGCGAAGAAGAAATCGGGATTCAATGGGGAAATAAAACAGCTGCTTTACGATGGAACTATACTTTTATCGATAATTTATTTTCGAACTTAACATTAACGTATAGCGATTATAAATTTAAATTATACGAAGATTATATAAGTGATGATGTATATGAAGATGTTGCAAATCATAATGAATACTCTTATGCATATATATCGAGAATTAAAGATTTTGCAGGTAAAATGGATTTTGATTATATTCCAAATTCTAATCATTATATACGATTTGGCTTGAGTAATACCCTTCATTACTTTACACCGGGTGTGCATGTGCTTCAGGATAAAGAAGATCAAAATAGTACTGAAATTGATACAACATTCGGAAATGTTGATATTCCGGCAAATGAATTTTATACATATGTTGAGGATGAGATAAAAATTGGGGGCAGGTTAAAAATAAATACTGGGGTACATTATTCAAATTTTAATGTGAAGAAAAAATTGTACCACTCAATTGAACCCCGGATATCTGCCAGGTTTATAATAAACGACTGGTTATCTGTAAAATCTTCTTATGTTCATATGACACAATATTTGCATTTATTGGCTAATTCAACATTTGGTTTGCCAACCGATTTATGGGTGCCTTCAACTAATGCAATTCATCCTCAAAAGGCCAAACAATTAGCCACCGGATTTGCAATTGCTTTACAGGATAAATATGAAATTACAATTGAAGGATTTTATAAAACAATGAAGAACATGATTGAATATGCTGAAGGATCAAGCTTTTTTAGTTTGTATGGCGATTGGGAAGAAATGGTTACTGTTG
>CAZBZX010000053.1:0-14960 GCA_964496465.1 uncultured Bacteroidales bacterium | reverse complement strand
TAAATTATTAAGTATTGATATAAAAGAAATAGTAACTTTATTTAAAAATAATTAATATGAAAACTAGTTCAAAGCTATTATTAGCAGCCTTTTTAATAATTATAGTTGGCACTATTATACTTCTTGCTACAATAAGGTCAAATATGTATAAAGATGATTTTAATGTTGATATCGATGAATCAGGTGATGCAATTGAACAAATAAGAGATGTGGAAACTTTTTCATCAATAAATGTAAGGCATGTTGTAGAAGTAATTATTACCCAAGATACATTTCAACTTGTAAAGGTTGAAGCTGAAGAAAATGTACAAAAAAGTATAATAACTGAAGTAAGAAACAATGAATTGCAAATTTATTCAACTTTAAACCAGCGACATAAATCTAAATTCAGAAAGAATAAAAAAGTTTATCTCACAGTAGATAGTTTGAATTTTATAAAAGCATATAAAGGAGCCCTTATCAGGACATCAGATTCATTAAAAGGAAACACTTTGGAAATTGAATTAAATGATGGGGCAATAGGTGTAATTGAAATTAATTTTAATGAATTAAATGCATCTATTAGTTCGGGAGCTTTACTTAATCTTGATGGAAACTCTAAAAAAGCCTATGTAAGTGCAACAGCCGGTGGTATTATTAAAGCTCATGGTTTTAAATGTAATTATTTAGATATTAAAGCATCTGCCGGCGGAATTGTAAATGCCGGGCAAGCTGATATAATTAATATTAAAGCTAATAGCGGAAGTATAATAAAATACAGTGGAGAATCAAAGATTGAAAATCTTGATGTTAATTCTGGAGCACAAATAACGAAATATTAAAATAAAAGAATTATTGCTTATTAAAATTAACCAAATAAATAAGTTCCTCAATTTCATTTTGTAAATTAACATTACTTACAAATACATCTTCAGAAACCTTTAATACTATAGGAGTAAAGTTAAGTATACCCTGAATTCCTATTTTAGTTAGGTTATTACATACTTCCTGAGCAGCAATCTCAGGTACAGCAATAACAGCTATATCTATATTTTCTTTTAACACAATATTTTCTAATTCAGATAAAGGGTACACCGGAATACTAAATTTCATTTTAAGCTTAACGGGATTAATATCAAATGCAGCTATTATTCTTACATTACTAAGATCATGATTTATATATTTGGTAAGTGCTTGTCCAATATTACCCATTCCAATTACTATTATTTGTTGTGACAGATGGCTCTTAAATAAATTATTTATTGTTACAAGAAGCTCATTAATAAAGTAGCCTCCCTTTTTCCTTCCTTTTATGCCAAAAATTGAGAAATCCTTTCTTACTTGTTCAGGGCTGACTCCAGCTTCTTCGCCTAAGTTATAAGAGAACACCTTTACAAATCCAAGATTTTGAAACTTCAATAAGCAATTTCTATATTGCAATAAACGACTAACAGGTTTATTTACAGGCATTTTATAAAAATTTTCAGTTAATTACTTCCAATAAGTTAACATATTTTAGTCTAATTTAAAAAAATATTTAATCAAATTTGATTTTGATTAAAATTATATTTACTTTGCGTTGTTTTTTGTGAATTTTATAACAATATTTTGATATTTTAAGTGCGGTCCGATTTTGCATGGAAGAAGAGTATGTGCTGGATTTATAAAATTTAATTTTACATATTTCACATACATAAAAACCACTCATCGCTAATGGACTCATGGAAAACCACAACTTAGTTGGTGTTTGTTTTCATACAATTCAAAACGGACACCAAAATACAATTAATTTCCCTGAACTGGCAGATTTTGCCAGAGGGATGGATAATGTAGCTGCTTTATGGGACTCTAATGAAGCAATTTTAACTGATCAGGATGAATTACTTCAACTTCTCAAAAAAAAGAATATAAATAGAATTGTTCTTGCTGGAATTCATCCAGGCTTTTTAAAACCAATTTTTTCACGTCTTTTTAATAAATTAGGAATAGATCCACAAAATATTTCAATTTACAATTTTATTGAACATAATGTTTTATCTAAAGCTGATAACGTTACTGCTAAAGTACTGTTGAACTGTGCTATAAACTCTATAAATATCAATAATTTAATCGTTAGTAGAAAAACAAAAGTTAATCCTAACACTTTAATAATTGGTGGAGGCATTGCAGGAATACAAGCCTCTTTGGAAATAGCAAATGGAAATCAAAAAGTATACCTTGTAGAAAAAAGTGGAACTATTGGCGGCCATATGGCCACATTTGATAAAACTTTTCCTACACTTGATTGTGCTGCTTGTATTCTCACACCTAAAATGGTTGAAGTTGGGCAACATAAAAATATTGAATTAATTACATACAGTGAAATTCAGGAAGTTACAGGAGTTCCTGGTAATTTTAAAGTCAAAATCCATAAAAAAGCAAGAAGGGTTGATATTACCAAATGCATTGGTTGTGGAACTTGCGCTGAAAAATGTCCATCAAAAACTCCAAGTGAATTTGATGCCGGTACAACATTACGGAAAGCTATCTATATTCCTTTTCCACAAGCTGTCCCAAATAAATATTTGATAGATGCAGATGCATGTACTTATGTTCAAAAAGGTAAATGTGGAGTATGTGTTAAGGCTTGCCCTGTAGAAAACTGTATAGATTTAGATGCTAATGATGAATTTATTGAAATTAATGTAGGAAATATTATTGTTGCAACCGGATTTCAAATTTTTGATGCAAAAAAAACACAGCAATTTGGATATGGAAAATTCTCAAATGTAGTCACTTCGCTCGAGTTTGAAAGATTAGTAAATGCTTCAGGTCCAACAGAAGGAAATATTCATTTAGCTAGCATCGATAAAAAAGGTAATAGAATCTTCACTACAGAAGGTGAAACACCTAAAAGTCTCGCTCTAATTCATTGCGTAGGTAGCAGAGATGAAAACCATAACAAATACTGTTCAAGGGTTTGCTGCATGTATTCCCTAAAACTTGCTCATTTAATAAAAGAAAAAATTCCAGATGCTGACGTTCATGAATATTATATAGATATGAGAGCATTTGGTAAAGGATATGAAGAGTTTTATCAAAGAATAAAAGAAGAAGGAATAAAAATGGTGAGAGGAAGGACGGCAAAAGTTGAAGAAAATGGAAATAAACTAAAATTAAGAAGCGAAAATATTCTTGAGGATAAAATTGAAGAAATTGATGTAGATATGGTTGTATTAGCCGTTGGTTTAGAATCTACAGAAGATAATAGAAAAATTGGTGATTTATTAAATATCCCTTATGCAATTGATGGATGGTTAAAAGAAGCAAATTCTTTAGATAATCCATCCGAAACTAACGAACCAGGAATTTTCCTTGCAGGTACTTGTCAAGGGCCAAAAGACATACCTGATACCGTGGCACAAGCCTCTGCCGCAGCATCGCACGTACTTCGATCAATTTTGAGTGAAACAACCACTCAACACTTGAAAAATCTTAATTATAAAGAAATAGAAAAACTTATAGCTCAATAAAATAACCGGGAGGTAAAATTATGAGTATTAAAATAGATCCGCTATTCACCAATAGCCTTGAAGCATTTGGAAAATCTAATTGGAATGAATGCTTTCATTGTGGTAACTGTACTGCTGTTTGCCCATTAACTAATGAGGGATTTTTATTCCCAAGAAAAGGAATAAGAACAATACAAATGGGACTAAAACAAAAATTAAAGGGCTATATTGAACCCTGGTTATGCTACTATTGTGGAGAATGTAGTGAAACCTGTCCCAGAGATGCTAATCCTGGGGAATTAATGATGACTTTAAGGCGATATTTGACCAAAGTTTATGACTGGACAGGTCTTTCAGGTATTTTATATACTTCATTTCCTGCATTAATAGTTGCTCTTATAATTGTGGCATCAGCTATTGTTGGAGTTGGATATTACCAGGCATTCAATCTTGAATCATTTATGGAATTTGGGCATAAATTCGAAAAACTCGCAATCTTATTTGTTTTCAGTCTAATCTTAGTTCCAAATATCTTTAGAATGTTTTGGTTCTCCATTGTGAAAGAGAAAATTAAGGCTCCTCTCCTCTCCTATATCAAAGGAATTGGAGATCTTATTCTTCATATGTTTTCACAAAAAAATACTTTAAAATGTGCTGAAAACAAATTTAGATGGTTCGAGCATTTTTTAGTTGTTATTGGTTATATTTTGTTATTATTCACAACTGTTTTTCTGAATTGGTTTAATACAGAAAGCACCATAGTTATTTGGTTAGGTTATGCAGTTGGAGGAATCACTTTTATATTCACTTTTGATTTCATCATAAATAGAATAAGAAAAAAGAAAGAAGTCAGTAAGTTCTCTCATCCAACAGATTGGATATTTGTTATCTGGTTATTTTTGATGGGATTATCTGCCTTTATAGTTAGATTATTTATAGACCTGAATATTATCCAAAATCATTACTGGCTATATATGTTTCATTTAATCATTCTTGCTCAGTGGGCAGTTATTATTGTTCCATTTGGAAAATGGACACATTTTCTATACCGCTCATTTGCCATATACTTTGCTGGCTTAAAAAAAGCTGCAGAATCAATACAAGTTAAAACTAAATCAAATATTCAAGCAGCTTAATATATAAAATTATGGAAGAAAAAAGAATAGGAGTATATATTTGCTGGTGTGGTACAAATATCGCCAAAATGGTTGATGTTGAAGCCATAGCAGAAGAAATGAAAAATTTACCTGATGTGGTAATTTCGAAGAATTATAAATACATGTGTTCTGACCCAGGACAAGAGTTAATAATAAAAGACATTAAAGAGAACAAACTTAATCGTGTTGTTGTGGCAGCATGTTCTCCCAGAATTCATGAACTTACATTTAGAAAAGCACTTGAAAATGCAGGATTAAATCCTTACTTATTTCAAATGGCAAATATCAGGGAACAAGTGTCATGGGTTCATAAGGACAGGGAAAAAGCAACAGAAAAAGCAAAATCATTAATTAATGCTTGAATACAACGTGTATCCTACCATGAAGCCCTAGATACTAAAACAGTAAATATTAATCCAGCAACATTAATTATTGGAGGTGGAATTTCTGGAATTTCAGCCGCATTAGAAATAGCTAATTCAGGTAAAAAAGTTTTTTTAATTGAAAAATCTGAAAAGTTAGGTGGTCATGTAGCTGATATAGATTTATCATTTCCTTATATGATGAGTGCTCACGAAATGATAATACAAAAAATAAAAGAAGTTAATAATCACCCAAACATAACACTTTTTCTAAATAATGAAATCAACGATGTTTCTGGATATGTTGGTAATTTTGAAACTATAATATCCCAAAATGGAAATGAAATACCCTTAAAATTTGGAAATATTATAGTTGCAACTGGATTAAAAACCTTTGATCCTTCTGGCATAATTCAATATGGTTATAAACAATTTCCTGATGTGATAACTTCAACAGAGTTTGAATCAATGTTAAAGAAAGGAGAAATTCTGACTTCTGATTCAAAAGAACCAAAAAATATAGCAATAATTCATTGTGTTGGGAGTAGAAATAAAGATTATCATGAATATTGTTCAAGGATATGTTGTAGCAATGCTATTAAATATGCTAACTCATTAAAATCAGCATTGCCAAAGACAAATATCTTTAATATCTATTCAGACATAAGAACTTTCGGAAAAGGTTGTGAAGAGATGTATACTGAAACTTCAAGAGATAAAGTATTATTCTTAATGTATGATCAGCAATATGACATGCCAACTATTACAGCTTCAGATAATGAAAGTGAAAGTAAATTAATGATTAATCTTAACGAAAAATTATCTGGTGAAAACGTTGATATTCCAGTTGATATGGTAATATTAATGACTTCCATGGAAGCTAGGGAAGATGCCAAAAAAATCTCTCATGCGGTTGGGATTAGTATGTGCGGGAATGAATTCTTTATAGAAAAACACCCAAAATTAGATCCTGTTGCCACAACCACAGATGGAGTTTATATTGTGGGGAGCTGTCAGGGGCCAAAAGATATTGTTGATTCTATTACGCAAGCAAAAGCAGCTACTTCAAGAATACTAGGTTCAATTGCCTATGGAACTGTTGAAGTTGAAACAACAACAGCCTTTGTAAATGAGGAATTATGTTGTGGATGTCAAACATGTATTAAAGTTTGCCCATATAATGCTGTTAGCTTTGATGAAGAAAAAAAATCATCTGTAGTTAACGATGCTTTATGCAAAGGATGTGGAACTTGTGGCTCTGCATGCCCAACTGGAGCGATACGAAGCAGGCATTTTACTGATGAACAAATTCTTCACCAAATTGAAGGATTAATGCAATTATAAAATATTAAAACTAATTAAAAATCAATTATATGGACTTTGAACCAACTATAGTTTCTTTTTTATGCAACTGGTGCTCATATACAGGTGCAGATCTGGCAGGTACTTCCAGGTTAAGCTATGCACCAAATATTAGAATTATCCGAGTTATGTGTTCTGGTAGAGTTGAGCCTACATTTATTCTTAAAGCATTTCGTGAAGGTGCTGATGGCGTGTTGATATGTGGCTGTCACCCAGGTGATTGTCACTATCATGAAGGAAATTATAAATGCTTAAGAAGATATAAGTTACTCCAAAAATACATTGACCAAATTGGAATTAAAAAAGAACGGCTTCGTTTAGCATGGATAAGTGCAAGTGAAGGCAAACAATTTGCCGAACTGGCTGATGAAATGACTGAAGCTGTTAAAAAATTGGGGCCGTGTAAAATTAAAGAAGAAATGGAAACATTTAGTTAATAAACAAACTTAAACAATAACAATACTATGCCAGAAAAAAAGGAAAAACCAAAGCTTAAAATGGCTGTATACTGGGGCGCAGCATGCGGAGGATGTTGTGTTTCGGTACTTGATGTACATGAAAAATTATTTGATGTTGTTGCCGCAGCTGATCTTGTATTTTGGCCAATTGCCCTGGATATAAAATACAAAGATGTAGAAGAAATGGATGACAATTATATTGATGTTACATTGTTTAATGGTGCTGTCCGAAATAGTGAAAATGAACATATGGCTAATTTACTTCGAAAAAAAACTAAAATCCTTGTAGCATATGGCTCTTGTGCCCATATGGGCGGGATTCCAGGATTAGCCAATTTTTCAAATAAGGAATCCATTTTTCAAAGAGTTTATTTTGATAGTGAATCAACTATTAATGAAAATAATACTATTCCGCAAACTAAAGTTGATTATAACGGAAGTGTATTAGAAATTCCGGAATTTTATAATGATGTAAAAACATTAGATCAGGCTGTTGATGTTGATTATTATATGCCTGGATGCCCACCACAAACTGAAAGATTGTTAGAAGTTTTCATGGCTATTGTTTCAGGTGCGGAACTACCTCCAAAAGGATCAGTAATAGGGGCATTGGAAAAATCTCAATGCGACGAATGCACAAGAAAGAAAACAGAAAATAAACTTATAAAGAATTTTAAACGCCCTTTTGAGATTGAAGATGATAGAGAAACATGCTTCCTTGAACAAGGAATATTATGCATGGGGCCTGCCACAAGAGGCGGTTGTGGATATCGATGTATAGCAGGAAATGCTCCTTGCAGAGGTTGTTATGGCCCGCCAATATCCTCACCTGACCCGGGGGCAAAAATGATGTCAGCAATTGGAACGATGATTGATTCCAACATTCCAGAAGAAATAGAAAAAATTGTTGATCAAATTGCTGATCCAGCCGGTACATTTTATCGATTTAGTCTTCCTGGTTCCATTTTAAGAAAAAAATTCAATCAAAATCATGAATAGAATAACTATAGATCCAATAACGCGTTTAGAAGGACATGGAAAAATTGAGATTTTTCAAAACGATGATGGAGACGTTGAAAATGTCTTTTTCCAGGTACCCGAATTACGTGGGTTTGAAAAATTTTGTGAAGGCAGACCTGTTGAAGAGCTTGCACAAATTGTAACTAAAATATGTGGAGTTTGTCCAGGTTGTCATCATATGGCTTCTGGAAAAGCAGCTGATGCTGTTTATGGGGTTGATCCCCCACCCACTGCAAAAATGCTCAGGGAATTATTCTATATGGCGCATTTTGTTCATAGCCATATTGCACATTTTTATGCACTTGCTGCACCTGATTTTGTAGTTGGGCCCGATGCTCCGGCTGGTCAAAGAAACATATTAGGTGTAATAGCAAAGGTAGGAAAAGAAGTTGGAGCTGAAGTAATTAAACAAAGAAAAATTGCACAGGAAATTCAAGCATTGCTAGGAGGACATCAAACCCATGTAGTTATGAATATTCCAGGAGGAGTTCGAAAAGGATTAAATGAAGAACAACGAAAAGATATTGTTAAAAAAGCTGAAGGATTTATTGAATTTTCAAAATTTTCGCTCAAACTCTTTGATGATGTAGTCTTAAAAAATAAAGCCTATGTTGATTTGATCTTAAGTGATACTTATAATCTGAAACTATATTCAATGGGATTAGTTGATGATAAAAATAAAGTTAATTTTTATGACGGCAAAGTGAGGGTGGTTGACCAGGAAGGTAAAGAACATTGCAAATATTCGCCAAATGAATACTTAGATTATATTGAAGAGAGAGTTGAACCGTGGACCTATTTAAAATTTCCTTATTTAAAAAAAATTGGCTGGAAAGGTTTTATTGATGGGAAAGATTCGGGAGTATATCATGCAACGCCATTATCCAGGTTAAATGCATCTGAAGGAATGGCAACACCTTTAGCGCAGGTAGAATATGATAAAATGTATGAAACATTTAAAGGTAAACCCGTTCATTCTACGCTTGCAATGCATTGGGCAAGGTTAATAGAATTAATGTATGCAGCAGAGAGATGCCTGGAATTAGCAAAAAATAAAGAAATTACCAATCCAAAAATCAGGGAAATACCTACTAAGACCCCTACCGAAGGAATTGGTATTGTTGAAGCTCAAAGAGGTACATTAACACATCATTATTGGACAGATGAAAAAGGACTGGTAACCAAAGCAAACATTATTGTTGGAACAACAAATAACAATGCCGCTATATGTATGTCAATAAAAAAAGCTGCACAGGGCTTAATCAAAAAGGGGATTGAGGTTACTGATGGAATATTAAATATGATTGAAATGGCGTTCAGAGCATATGATCCGTGTTTTTCTTGTGCAACGCATCACTTGCCTGGGAATATGCCATTAATTTTAAATATCCGTGATTTAAATGGGAACCTTTTAAAAACAATTAAAAAAGATGCTAAATAATGAGCAAGAATGAAAAAATATTAGTGCTTGGATTAGGAAGTGATATTTTATCAGATGAAGGTATTGGCGTACGATTAATTAGATTATTAGAAAATACTAACCTTTCATTAATTGCTGATTTTATGACCTTAAATATTGGGAGCATTGAAATAATTGAAATTATTAAAAACTATGATAAGGTATTTATTATTGATTCTATTAAAACACGGTCGAAAAGAATTGGAGAAATTCACGTATTTAAACTGAATGATTATCAAAAAACAATCAATCTATCCAATCCTCATGATATTTCATTCATTGATACAATTAATCTTGGAGTATCTCTAAATCAAAGATTTCCTATAGAAATTTTAATATTTGCTATTGAAATTGAAAAAGAATTTGAAATTTCAGGTAATTTATCAGAAAAACTTGAATTAAAAATAACTTCTCTTGTTGATGAATTGGGGTATCTAATCCAAAAAAAAAATATCGAAAAAAAAATTCAATTATAAAAACAATGCCTATGAAAATTTTTGATTCAAAGGGTAGATTTTATATACCCAGCAAGAAAAAATGTGAAGAAAGCCTAGAAAGTGATGTAGTAGTATTAAAAAATTGTTACTGCCACAACGGTCATAACCTTGTTTCGAATAGAGCAAAATTTGGTGATTGTAATGGTATTGTACTTAAAGCTAAAAATAAATCTGGCACAGGGTATATTGCGTTAAGTCCAATATGGGGCGATAAATCAAGGATGAATTTTAATATAGAATTAATTGAAGGGGGGAAAATTCAATTGCTTTGCCCCGAATGTGATGAACCGTTATCCAATTATTCGAAATGTAACTGCGATGGTGAAATGATAGTTTTATTTTTGACTAAAAATAATGACTTTTCTGAATGTATAGGTATTTGCAACAGAGTTGGATGTCAGCATTCAGAATTTAAAACCAGTAATGAATTATTAAGATTATCAAGAGTTTACTAAATTCACAAAAAATATTTCAAATTGACTACGCAAAAAAATAAAAGCCCTTTTTCTATTTAAAAAAAACTTCTTTTTTTAACAATCTTTACCTACATTTGATATAGAACAATTTCATATCAGATGTTTAAATTTCAATTATTATTTCTCAGTTTAATTTTTTCAATAAATATTATTGCAGATGAGGGTATGTGGCTCCCGTTATTAATTGAGAAATATTATATTGACGTTATGCAGCAGCGTGGTTTAAAACTATCGGCTGAGGATATTTACAGTATTACAAATTCCAGTATAAAAGACGCGGTTGTTGTTTTTGGGAATGGGTGTACAGGAGCAGTTATTTCAAGTGATGGATTAATAATCACAAATCATCATTGCGGTTATGATCAAATTCAATCGCATAGCTCTATAGAACATAATTACCTGGAAGAAGGATTTTGGGCTATGTCAAAAGAAGAAGAAATGACTAATCCCGGTTTAAGTGTTTCATTTTTAATAAAAATGGAAGATGTTACAGACAGAGTACTAAAGGGTACTGAAATTATTCCGGAGGAAACAAAAAAGGATTCAATTATTAGAAGTAATGTCTCGGAAATTGTTAAAAAATCAGAGGAAGAATCACATTATAAAGCTGAAGTAAATTCTTTCTTTTACGGTAACGAATATTATTTATTCGTATATGAACAATATAACGATATAAGACTTGTTGGTGCGCCACCTTCTTCAATTGGTAAATTTGGAGGAGACACAGATAATTGGATGTGGCCAAGACATAACGGAGATTTCTCTATTTTTAGAATTTACGCTGATTCTTCTAATGCCCCAGCTGAATATTCACCCGATAATGTTCCTTATCAACCTAAAAAAAGCTTAACCATTTCATTAAAAGGTTATGAAGAAAATGATTTTACATGGATTTTTGGTTATCCAGGAAGTACAGAACAATTTTTATATTCAGGTGCTATGGATTTTATGGTAAATAAAAGCCTACCTCAAAAAATAGCTATACGGGATGTAATTCTCAAGATAATGGATAGTGAAATGCATAAAGATCCTTCCATTCATATTAAATACGCTGCAAAATATGCCCACACAAGTAATTCGTGGAAAAAATGGATTGGAATTATTAAAGGATTAAATAGAATGGATGCCATCAAACATAAAACTGAGTTTGAAGATAAGTTTATTTATTGGGCGTATAATGATGGCTCAAGAAAGAAATATCAAAATATAATACCAACATTTGATAGCCTGCATAAAGAAATAGAAGAATATTCCCTGGTTAAAGATTACCTTAAAGAAATTTTTTTTAAAAATGAAATACTGTCATTTATCAATAAAAACAATATTTCCATTAAATCAATAAAATCTTTAAATGATACAAATATACAATCAATAAAAAAGGAATTGGCTTATTCTGCAAAGGAATTTTATACGGATTATTATGAACCCATTGATAAAGAAATATTCAAACAGTTATTACAAAAATATATTAATGATATACCTATTGATTTTCAACCAAAATATATAGAAAACTTAAACTTAAAATATAAAGGGGATATAAATAAAATAGTAGATTGGTTATATAAAAAATCTTTCTTTACTGATAGTATTAGGTTTTATAAGGAATTAAATAATTCTTTTTCAAAGTTGTACCAGGATCCGTTTTATGAATTAAATAATAATATAAGCAAGTTATATTACTATAATGTTGATTATAGTTATAGAAAAATAAATGATCAGTTGTATGAAAATTATCAATTGTATGTACAAGGATTAAAGGAAATGTATAAGGATAGTATTTTTTATCCTGATGCAAATTTTACCTTGCGAATGGCTTTTGGAAATATTGAAGGTTATTGTCCAAAAGATGCAGTTTGCTATAATTATTATTCAACACTTGATGGTATTATTGAAAAACTAGATAAAAATATGGATGATTATAAAGTTCCCGAAAAATTAATTCAACTTTACAATGAAAAAGATTATGGGATTTATAGCATTGACAGTATAATGCCGGTTTGTTTTATTGCTACAAATCATACTTCCGGGGGAAACTCCGGGACTCCGGTGTTTGATGTAGAAGGAAATTTGATAGGTTTAAATTTCGATAGATGCTGGGAAGGTACCATGAGCGATTACATGTTTGATCCTGAAATGTGCAGAAATATTGCTTTAGATGTGCGATATATTTTGTTTATTATTGATAAATATGCGGGTGCAAAGTATTTAATTGATGAGATGGATGTTTTATATGAATAATAGATCGTTAATCGTGAGTAGAAAAATGTATTTCGCAACAAATAGATTTTATTAATTAAGTGAATTTTAAATATCAATGATTAATATAAGAGTTTTTGGAACTGGAAATGCCTGGCCAGTTTTAATTGGAAGTGAACATCGATTTTACGACCGACACAATATAAATGATATCACTAATGCAGCTTTTTCTATTTTTGAAATAAACAAAAAAAAAGAAATTAAGTGGGAAATTCTTATTGATGCTGGTCATGGAGTGCCTCAGTTTTTACTGAATAACCATAACCGCATACCAGAAGCTATTATATTGACCCATGCTCATCTTGATCATACTGTTGGATTAGATTGGATTGTACAGAGTCATTACCGGATAAAAAAAAGTAATCCTTTCCCAGTATATTGTTCTAAACTTTGTTGGGATTATGTTATAAATTCTTTTCCACATTTAAATGGATTAATGGAACATATTGAGTTAATTCCATCCATTACAACAAAAATAAAAGAAGCTCCTAATATAAATCTTACGCCTTTTCCTGTTTATCATGGGCCTAATGCTCATGGCGCTTTATTACTTCTAATTGAATTTAATATACAGCCATTTAAAAAAGTTATATTTACTGGAGATATATTATGCCCTTTAATTAGAAAAACAGACTATAAAAAATTAAAAAATGTTGATTTCCTTATGACTGATGCAAATAACAGATATCCTTACCCTAATTCAAATCATTGGAGTATCATTTCAAGTTTTATTAACGAAAGTGAAGATTTTCTATCTAAATGGAAATCAAAAATAAATATTTCCAGTTTAACAAAACCACATCAGGAGCATTCAAATAAAATTATTACAAATTACCTTGATGAATTTATTTCATAGCAATATCAAAACTTTGATGTCCCTTTAAGCATTCTCGCTTTTGCTAAATTTATTCAACCAAAAAAAATCGGGTTAGTTCACTATAGTGGATTAGAAGATCATAATTTCTACGATCAAAGAATATTAACAAAAATTGAACTCCTAGAATGGTGCAAAACTGTTATTGGCGGTAAATATGAAATAACCGTGCCAACCGGTGGGGAAATTTTTAAAATTTAATTTTATTTTTTAATAATTTTATTACATTTGTGTTACTAATTTTAAAAATAGTAACACTATGTCTGTTGTCCGATTTGGCGTATCCTTAGAAAAAGAATTACTTGAATCACTTGATGATTATGCGATTAAGAATCAATTTTCAAATCGGTCGCAAGCAATACGCCAATTAATATCAAATCATATTGTTGTTAAAAAGTGGCAGTGTAATAATATGGTTGCAGGTTCTATTACTCTCACGTATGATCATCATAAAAGAGATATTTTAAATACTCTTGCTGATATTCAGCATGATTATCACTCTGTTATTTTATCATCCCAACATTTTCATTTGGACCATAATAATTGCCTGGAAATTATAGCAGTTAAAGGGAAAGCTGTTGAATTAACCGAATTAGCAGATAAGCTGATTGCTATAAAAGGTATTCAACATGGAAAACTTACAATGAGCAGAGCAGATTAAATTTTTTTAATAATATAGTAACACGAATTTATAAATTAATAACACAAAAATAATCAATGAGAAATTATGTAAATGCATTTACAGTTTTATTACTTGTAAATATTGGTATTATTTCAGCACAAGATACACTTGAAATTAAAGAAGCTGTTATTACAGGAAACAGGATAAATGTGTCTAGAAATAATGTTCCATTAACAATATCTTCTATTAATAGTGAAGATATTGAAGAAAACACCGAATCAGCAATTTTACCAATAGTAAGTCAACAAGTTCCTGGATTATTTGTAACAGAAAAAGGCGTTACAGGTTTTGGAGTAGGCAACAATGGTTCAGGACAAATTAGTATTCGCGGAATTGGAGGAGCTGCCCCAAATACACAGGTTTTAATATTAGTTGATGGACATCCTCAATATATGGGAATTTTTGGTCACCCCATACCAGATGCTTATGTTGCATCTGATGTTGAAAAGGTTGAAGTGATAAGAGGGCCTGCATCCATACTCTATGGCTCAAATGCAATGGGAGGTGTTATTAATGTAATAACCAAGCAACAAAAAAAAGATGGCTATTCAATCCATGCAAGGTATGCATATGGTTCATATAACACGCAAAAACAAATGGTTAGCGGAGGGTTTCGAAAAAATAAATTCAATATATTTGCCTCAGTAAATCACGATATTACCGATGGCCATAGAGATAGTTCAAATTTTGAAATAATAAATGGTTTTATTAAAACGGGTTATCAACTTAATAAACATATTAAAATTATTGCCGATTTAAACCTTGCAGATTTTAGTTCTGTCGATCCGGGAATTGATTCAAATGAAGTGTCCCAATCAATAAATACTATTTACGCAGCATTATTAAAAAGCTTTTCAGTTAATATATTAAGAGGGAAGACTTCTTTA
>CAZBZX010000052.1:4742-14967 GCA_964496465.1 uncultured Bacteroidales bacterium | reverse complement strand
TATTGCATTATGCTCCTTTAATTATAATGATTACCAACTTAAATTTGCTGGATCTTTTAATCCATTATATATTGTTTCAAATAAGGAACTTCAAATTGATAAGGAAATATTAAAGGGCCAGGTTACTTCTAAATCATTTAAATTATTTGAAATAAAACCAAACAGATTTCCTATAGTAACTTTTAATCCAAAAGAAAAATTTGATACAAAAACAATTAGTTTAAATGAAGGAGATAGATTTTATTTATTTACAGATGGATTTGCAGATCAGTTTGGTGGACCGGATGACAAAAAATTTAAATACAATAATTTTAAAAATTTAATATTAAAAATTCAAAAGGAGAATTTAATTGAACAAAAAAATATTTTATCTGTAAAATATGAAGAATGGAAAGGTAAAAATGATCAAGTCGATGATTTATTAATTGTAGGTGCTCAAATATAAGCTAAATGGGAGTTAATTGGTTTTTATAAACTCTTATTTGACAGAAATTATAATTTTTTGTAAAAAATTCTTAAATTGCTCGCTAAAAATATTTAATTTAATAGAAACTTTCAGTTTCATTAAAAGTATAAAGACATAACCTTTTTATTGATATAGCATAAAATGGATACAATTAAAATAAACAGTACTGACGATACCCCAAGAGTAATTTTGGATGCTGAAAATGAAGTTTTTGAAATATCTGGTATGTCATTGCCTGAAGATGTTAATTTGTTTTTTGAACCTATACTTAATTGGCTTGATGAATACGCTGAAAATCCAAATAAAGAAACTAATTTTAATTTTAAATTAATTTATTTTAATACTGCCTCCTCGAAGCTTATTTTAGATATATTATT
This sequence comes from uncultured Bacteroidales bacterium, assembly GCA_964496465.1. Lineage (GTDB taxonomy): Bacteria > Bacteroidota > Bacteroidia > Bacteroidales > CAYFUP01 > CAZBZX01. The sequence goes on along the minus strand of CAZBZX010000052.1, from coordinate 14,124 downwards.
TAAACTAGAAGAAATTTTTGAAGACGGACACTCTGTTGCTGTAAAATGGCTTTATCCTGAGGATGATGAAGACATGAAAGAATCTGGTGAAGAATATTCTGAGCTAGTTGATGTTCCTTTTGACCTGATAGGTTACGAATCCTAATCTACATTTTATAATTTCAAATTATTTTTTAATTTAAGTTGATTAATTTATTTATATTTGGACAATCTAAATAAATTAGATAAGCATTTTTATGTCAATGTAATTAACTTAGATTATGCGGACGAAATATATCGATTTAGTACAACAAACGTTTGATTTTCCTCAAGAAGGATTTGATCTTATTGAAGATGAACTTTATTTTCATAACATTCCTCTAATGGAAATTATTAAAAAGTATGGTACTCCACTAAAAATATTTTATCTGCCAGTTATTTCTGAAAAGATACGTAAAGCTAAGCAATTCTTCAATGTTGCTATGGCAAAAGTTGATTATAAAGGGGAGTATTATTATTGCTATTGTACAAAAAGTTCTCATTTTTCATTTATTCTTGAAGAAGTATTAAAAAGCAATTCACAATTAGAAACTTCTTCAGCATTTGACTTAAATATTATTGATCAATTAGTTAAATCCAACTTATTTACAAAGGATAAATTTATTATATGTAATGGATTTAAACGACCTCAGTATGTTCAAAATATTGCTACATTTATAAACAATGGATTTCAAAATTTAATTCCTATTCTAGATAATAAAGATGAACTTGAATATTATAGTGCGAAAATTAAAAAGAATTGTAAGTTAGGTATTCGAATTGCCTCAGAAGAAGAGCCAACTTTTGATTTCTATACATCAAGACTTGGAATAAGATATAAAGATATAATACCATTTTATCTTAGTTCAATAAAAAAGAATCCAAAATTTGAACTAAAAATGCTTCACTTTTTTATTAATACCGGAATTCAGGATAATGCTTATTATTGGAATGAATTAAATAAATGTGTTAATCTATATTGTGAATTAAAAAATGTTTGTCCAGAACTTGAGTATTTAAATATAGGGGGCGGGTTTCCTGTAAAAAATTCACTTACATTTAATTATGATTATGAATACATGGCAGAAGAAATTATCAGCCAAATAAAAAATATTTGTTCGTTAAATAAAATTATTGAGCCAAATATTTTTTCTGAATTTGGATCATATACTGTAGGTGAAAGCGGTGCTGTAATTTTTTCAATTCTTGATCAGAAGAAGCAAAATGATCGTGAAGTATGGAATATGATTGATAGTTCATTTATGACAACTTTACCGGATAGCTGGGCAATAAATAAGAAATTTATATTATTAGCTATAAACAACTGGGATAGGGACTATGAGAAAGCATTTATAGGTGGATTAACTTGCGATAGCGAAGATTATTACAATACGGAAGCTCATGCAAATGCTGTTTTTTTGCCAAAATATTGTAAAGGGGATAAACAGTATATAGGATTATTTAATTCAGGAGCATATCAAGAGTCCATTGGAGGATATGGTGGAATTCAGCATTGTTTAATTCCTGCTCCCAAAATTGTATTAATAAACAGATCTGAAGAAGATGAGTTTACAACAAAATTATTTGCGAAAGAACAAAGTTTCAAGCCAATGATGAAAATATTAGGCTATTAGATTATAGCTTTTGTTTTACTTCAATTTCATGATAAGCTTCAACAATATCGCCGACTTTAATATCATTAAAGTTAGAAATATTTAATCCGCATTCATAACCACTAGATACTTCTTTTACATCATCTTTAAATCTTTTTAAAGTTCCTAGTTCGCCAGTGTATACCACTATTCCTTCACGAATTACTCTTGCTTTTGAGTTTCTTAGTATTTTTCCTTCTTTTACCATACAACCGGCAATTGTACCGACTTTAGTAATTTTAAAAGTTTCAAGTATTTCTGCAGATCCTGTAATTTCTTCTTTTAATTCTGGCGACAGCATTCCTTCCATCGCATCTTTAATTTCATTAATTGCGTCATATATAATTGAATAAAGACGTATATCAATTTCCTCTTTTTCTGCTAATTTTCGGGCTCCTATCGATGGTCTTACCTGGAATCCAATAACAATAGCATTTGAAGCCATAGCCAATAAAATATCTGATTCAGAAATTTGTCCTACGGCTTTATGTTTAACATTTACTTGAATTCTTTCAGTAGACAGTTTAATAAGTGAATCCGATAATGCTTCAACCGAGCCGTCAACATCACCTTTTACAATTACATTTAATTCCTGGAAATTACCAATTGCTATTCTTCTACCTATTTCTTCAAGGGTTATATGTTTTTGAGTTCTTAAACCTTGCTCACGTTGCAGTTGTTCACGCTTATTAGCAATTTCTTTTACTTCCCTTTCACTACTAATAATATTAAATTTTTCTAGCTTGTGGGGCTCCATTAAGACCGAGTATCATTACCGGAATAGCGGGTCCAGCTTCTGTAATATTTTTACCTCTTTCATTATACATCGCTTTTACTCTTCCAAAATGTGTACCTGAAAGCATTAAATCTCCAATTTGAAGAGTACCACCCTGGACAAGTACTGTTGCAACATATCCCCGTCCTTTATCAAGACTAGACTCGATTATAGTTCCTACTGCATTTTTGTTTGGATTAGCTTTGAGCTCCAGTAATTCTGATTCTAACAAAACTTTATCTAGTAACTCGTAAATATGTGTTCCACTTTTTGCAGAAATTTCTTGTGATTGGTATTTCCCACCCCAATCTTCAACAAGAAAATTCATATTTGCAAGTTCTTCCTTTATTTTTTCAGGATTTGATGTTGGCTTATCAATTTTATTTATAGCAAAAACAATTGGTACACCAGCTGCATGAGCATGATTTATAGCTTCAACAGTTTGAGGCATTACACCATCATCAGCGGCTACAACAATTATTGCAACATCTGTTATTTGTGCACCCCTTGCACGCATAGCTGTAAATGCTTCATGACCGGGTGTATCTAAAAAGGTAATTTGTCTACCATCTTCGAGTTCAACATGGTAAGCCCCAATATGTTGTGTAATTCCTCCAGCTTCACCTGCAATAACATTTGCATTTCTTATATAGTCAAGTAATTTGGTTTTTCCATGGTCGACATGCCCCATAACAGTAACTATTGGAGGTCTTGTAATTAAGTCACCTTCTGAATCTTCAGTTTCAATAATAGATTCCTGAACATCAGCAGAAGTAAACTCTACTTTATGGTCAAATTCTTCAGCTACAAGTACCAAAGTTTCAGCATCAAGTCTTTGATTAATAGATACGAATAAACCAAGGCTCATGCAACTGGATATAATTTCATTTACAGGAACGTTCATCATTGTTGCCAATTCATTTACTGTAACAAATTCGGTAACTTTCAAAATATTTTTATCTTCTTCCCTTTTTAATTCCGCTTCTATTTCTTTTTGATAAATTGCATCTCTTTTTTCCTTTCTATGTTTTGCACCTTTAGATTTTCCTTTTGTTGTTAAACGGGCAAGTGTTTCTTTAATTTGTTTTTGAACATCTTCTTCACTTACTTCTTGACGATATCCTCTTTTCTTTTTCTTTTTAAGGTCTTTTTTTATTGGTCTATCTTGTTCTGTTTTTTCAGTTTTTTCATTTAAACTTACCTGCGTCGTTTCTTTTCTTATTCTTTTTCTTTTTTTCTTTATAATAGCTTTATTTTCATCGGAAGAAGCAACTGGTTTTTTCTTGTCTTTATGAGGGAGATCAATTTTACCAATTACAGTAGGTCCTGATATAGGTTCAAATTTTGATTTAATAAAATTATCCTTTTCTACATCTTCAGTTAATTCATCAATTACAATTTCTTCGTCTTCAATTTCAGTTTCTTCCTCGTTAACAATTTCTTCTTCAATTTTAACTTCCTTCTCTGCTTTTTTCTGTTTTAATCTTGTTTGTTTCTCTTTTTCTTTTTCTTCTTTTGATTTTTTTGGAGGCCTTGTTAATTGATTAATTGAGTCAAGATCAATTTTACCAACTACTTTAACCTCAGGTTCTGGTGTTTTTTCTTGTTTAACATAAATTTCTGGCTCCTCTTCTTCAGGTTCCTCTTTATCTTCTGCTTTTGTTTGTTTAGGAGTATCTAAATCAGTCTTATCAGTTATTTTTAATTCCGGTTTACTTTCTTCTTTTGAGCTTGTGTAATCCTTAGCCCCACTTAAGTCTTTAATAAGTAATTCTTCTTCTTGATTTTCTTCATTTTCTTCAGATTCTTCACTTACGTCATTAATAGAAATAGATTCAGGTTTATCTTTGAATTTCTTAAGATTAATTTGTTCTGATTCTTGTTTAGCAGTTAAATCACTACTAAATTCCTTGATTAAAATGCTATATAAATCTTGTGAAATTTTTGTATTTGGATTAGCGTCAATACTATGTCCTTTCTTTTTCAGAAATTCAACAATAGTCATTAATCCAACATTAAATTCTCTGGCAATTTTACTTAATCGTATAGCTTTTTGCTCGTTTTCCATAAATACATATAAAGTTTAACTTTCTCAATAAAATCAAAGATTTGCTAAATTAATATTAAATATTAGTATTATTCAAATTCTGCTTTTAAAATTTTAACAACTTCTTTTATTGTTTCTTCCTCTAAATCTGTTCTTTTAGCTAGTTCCTGTATACTTAATTCCAAAACACTTTTTGCTGTATCACAACCAACAGCTTTTAATTCATCAAGTACCCAGCTATCAATTTCATCAGCAAATTCTTCTAAGTTAACATCTTCATCATCATCTTCAGTTTCTCTGTATACATCAATTTCATATCCGGTTAACTGACTAGCAAGCTTAATATTTAAGCCACCTTTACCAATCGCTAAAGAAACCTGGTCAGGTTTAAGGTAAACTTCAGCTTTTTGGTCATCTTCAGATAATTTGATATTTGATATTTTTGCCGGGCTTAATGCTCTGGTAATATATAATTGGATATTGGTTGTATAATTAATAACATCAATGTTTTCATTTCTTAATTCCCTGACAATCCCATGTATTCTTGAACCTTTCATACCAACACAAGCACCGACAGGATCAATTCTTTCATCATATGATTCTACTGCTACTTTTGCCCGTTCACCAGGTACCCTAACTATTTTTTTAATTGTAATTAAGCCATCAAAAATTTCGGGAACTTCAAGTTCAAAAAGTCTTTCGAGAAAAACAGGAGAGGTTCTTGAAATAATAATTATCGGATTATTATTTTTCATATCTACTTTAATTACCACAGCTCTAAGAGAATCTCCTTTTCTGAAAAAATCAGTTGGAATTTGTTCTGTTTTTGGCAAGAGCAGTTCATTTCCTTCGTCATCTAACACAAGTATTTCTTTTTTCCAAACCTGATAAACTTCTCCAGTAACTATTTCCCCAATTCTATCTTTATATTTACCATAAACATTGTTTTTTTCAAGTTCAAGGATTTTTGAAGTTAAATTTTGACGCAAAGCAAGTATTGCTCTTCTCCCAAAGTCAATAAGCTTAACTTCATCAACAACATCTTCACCAACTTCATAATCTTCATCAATTTTAATTGCATCTGATAATTTAATTTGTAAATTTTCATCTTCAATTTTATCATCTTCTACTACTGTTCTGTTTCTCCAAATTTCAAAGTCACCTTTATCAATATTAATGATGATATCAAAGTTTTCATCTGTATTGTAATTCTTTTTTAGAAGACTTCGAAATACATCTTCCAAAACGTTCATCATCGTTGCTCGATCGATATTTTTGAGTTCTTTAAACTCCGAAAAAGTATCGATCAAATTTAAGTTTTCCATACTCTTATTTATATTTTAATTAAATCTTAATTAATGCTTTACCAGATTTTATATTGTCAAATAATAATTCAATTATTTCTATATCTGTTTTTTCCCCTTTTTTATTAATTGTCTTTTCAATTTGAAGTTTGTCACTATCAAAATTCATTAATTTTCCTTCAATTTGTTGTCCTTCATTTGTTATAATTTGAATACTTCTTCCAATATTTTTGTAAAATTGTTGCTTAACTTTAAAAGGTTTGTCAAGACCTGGTGACGATATTTGCAATTCATAATCTTCAACTTCCCTATCAAAATTTTTTTCAATTTCTCTGGTATACTCAACACATTTATCTATTGTAATACCTTGTAAACTATCTATTTCTATAAAAATTTTATTCGCAGGTTTTATATAAATATCAACTATAAATTCCTCAGAATCAATAATTTTTCTTTTAATAACCTTTTCTATATCAGAAACTTTTATCATAAATATTATAATAAAATAGGGGACTACTGTCCCCTAATTCAATCTAAATCAACGGGGCAAAAGTATAATAATTATTTCTAAATCACAAAAAATTATTTATTTACAACATGAAATTGTATAAAGAATTTTTGAATATTAAAAATTAAGCCTTAAAGGTTGATAATATATTAATTTTAGTAGATATTTGTTAATTATTTGTATCATTATTAAATAATGAAGAAATTAATTATTGAAAAAACTGAAAAAACACCAAATGTGTGTTTTGATAATGGTAATATTGAAATTAGGGGAAGATCAATTTTAGAGGATTCAACCCCATTTTACACTCCATTGATTGAGTGGATTGAAGAATATATTAAAACTCCTGAACAGAAAACAATAGTTACATTTGCATTAGAATATTCAAATAGTAACTCCAATAAATTTATTTTTAAAATGATCCATTTGCTTGAAAAATATTATAGAGATGGAGGAAATATTAAAATTGATTGGTATTTTGAAAAAGAGGATGATTCAATTAAAGATTTAGGTAATGATTTAAAAAAGTTACTGGATGTTCCTTTAAAACTAATTGAAGTAGATATAATATGATCTAATTTTTTTTAATTGATAATTATTGGAATTATTCAAAAATCTAATATTACTTTCCTAGAATAATTTTTAATGAGCATTACACGACTAAATAAAAAGAAAATATTTAATGATCCTATTTATGGGTTTATAACAATTAAATATGAAATTTTATTTGACATTATAGAACACCCTATTTTCCAAAGATTAAGGAGAATTCAACAACTAGGTTTAACTAGTTATGTATTTCCAGGTGCAAATCATACCCGATTTCAACATGCTTTAGGGGCAACTCATCTTATGAATTCGGCAATTAATACGATAAGAGAAAAAGGTCATGAAATAACAGATGAAGAAGAAGAGGCTGCTAATATTGCAATTTTACTACATGATATTGGTCATGGACCCTTTTCGCATGCACTCGAAAATTGTATTATGGATAAAATATCACATGAGCAAATTTCTTTATTACTGATGCAAGAATTAAACGACCATTTTGATAATAAATTATCACTTGCCATATCAATTTTCGAGGGAAAGTATAAAAAGAATTTTTTACATCAATTAGTTTCAAGTCAGCTAGATACAGACCGGCTTGATTACCTGAAACGAGACAGTTTTTATAGTGGTGTATCAGAAGGTACAATTGGTTCAGATAGAATTATTAAAATGCTTAATGTTGTAAATGATGAATTAGTTATTGATGAAAAAGGGATTTACTCAATAGAGAAATTTTTAATTGCCAGAAGATTAATGTATTGGCAGGTATATCTCCATAAAACTGCACTTTCAGCAGAATCATTATTAATTAAATTATTACAAAGAGCTAAATTTTTAGCATCAAAAAATATTGAGTTATTTGCAACTCCTTCATTAAAATTTTTTCTTTACAATAAAATAAAGAAAGACGATTTTATTAAAAATAAAAATTTAAGTAAAAATCAAGTCTTAAGACATTTTGTAAATCTTGATGATACTGATATTTTATCATCAGCAAAAGAATGGATAAATCATGAAGACAGAGTATTGTCAAAGCTAGCATATAATGTAATTAATAGGAAATTATATAAAATTGAAATACAAAATGACCCTTTTGATAATAAAAGAATTATCCAATTAAAGCAGAAAGTAAAAAGGAGATATAATATATCTGATGAAGAGACAAATTATTTTGTTTTTTCAGAATCAGTTATAAATAATTTTTATAATTCTAATAAGAATGACGATAAAATAAAAATAAAGTATAAAGATGAAAAAGTTTTTGACATTGCATATGCTTCAGAAATGCTTTATTTATCGGCGCTTACAACTGAATTTAAGAAGTTTTTTCTTTGTTATCCAAAAGAATTTTATGAAAATTAGAATATATTTAGTTAGTTTTGAGCAAAATATTTAATTATATATGGAATTTACAGCAAAAACAATTTCTGAGATTATAAAAGGTGAAATAGTAGGAAATCCAGATGCAGCAATAAACGATTTTTCAAAAATTGATGAAGGAAGAGCAGGAACCCTATCATTTTTAGCTAATTCGAAATATGAAAATTTCATATATAATACAGATTCCTCAATTGTTATTGTAAATAAAGACTTTAAGCCCGAAAAGAAATTAAATTGCACGATTATTAAAGTTGAAAATCCTTATTTTGCTTTTGCCTCGTTATTAGAGTTAAAGGATAATGCAAGACCAAAAAAGACGGGTATTGAAGATGAAGTACATATTGCCGATACTGCAAAATTAGGTTCAAATTTATTTATTGGTAAATTTTCATATATTAGTCAAAATGCCATAATTGAAGATAATGTTAGAATATTTCCACAAGTATATATAGGAGAAAATGTTATTATTAAAGAAAATACAATTCTATATCCTGGCGTAAAGGTATATCATGATTGTATTATAGGTAAGAATTGTATTATACATTCAGGAACAGTTGTTGGTTCTGATGGATTTGGATTTGCACCTGAATCAAAATGTGAATTTAAAAAGATACCACAATTAGGAAATGTAGTTATTGAGGATAATGTAGAATTTGGATCAAATTGCTCAATTGACAGGGCTACGATGGGATCAACAATAATACGGAAGGGAGTTAAAGTTGATAATCTTGTACAAATTGCACATAATGTTGAAGTAGGTGAAAATACAATCTTAGTCTCTCAGGTTGGAATTGCAGGATCAACAAAAATTGGCAAAAACTGTATGTTTGGTGGACAAGTCGGTATAAGCGGACATATTAAAATTGCTAGTAATGTTATTATTGGTGCACAAGCTGGTGTAGGAAGTAATGTAAATAAGGAAGGGGAAATTCTTTTGGGTTCACCTGCTTTCAATATTTCTGATTGTCGAAAATCAATGGCAGTATATAAAAAACTTCCCGATATGTATAAAGATATTTCAAGATTAGAAAAAGAACTGGAAGAATTGAAAAAGAATCTTAATTACCCAAAATAACTTCTAATAGTCTTATTTTCTGCACTTTTTTAATTTTTTTTTAATTTTTTTTTAATTTTTTTTTAATTTTT
>CAZBZX010000052.1:0-4642 GCA_964496465.1 uncultured Bacteroidales bacterium | reverse complement strand
TTTCTGCACTTTTTTAATTTTTTTTTAATTTTTTTTTAATTTTTTTTTAATTTTTAAGGAATAACATCATATTCAGTCATTTTTTGTATATTGCGGCATTTTTTATAGATAACATTGTATAAGAATAAGATTGAGAATTAAATATGACTGATAAGCAAAGAACCCTTAATGAAACTGTAACATTAAAAGGAATAGGTTTACACACCGGGGCTCATGTTGAAATTAGAATAATTCCTGCAGAAGCAAATTCTGGAATAAAATTTAAAAGAGTTGATATTGATAATCAACCAACAATAAATGCCAGTGTTGATAAGGTTATTAATACTGAGAGAGGGACAACTATTAAAGAAAATGGAGCCAGCATTACTACAATTGAACATTGCCTAGCCTCGTTAGCCGGGTATAGAATTGATAATGCAATAATTGAAGTAAATGGCCCGGAATTACCGATTCTTGATGGTAGTTCAAAATTTTACGTTGATGCTATTGATAAAGCCGGAATAGTTGAACTGGATGCAAATAGGGATTATTATTATATAAAAGAGAAAATATCATACATTGATAAAGAAAATGATATTGAAATTATTGCCTATCCAGATAATGAGTTTAGTATTAATTTATTAATTGATTATAATTCTAAAGTACTTGGTAATCAATATGCTTTATTTAATGACTCGGTCAGCTTTAAAGATGAAATAGCAAAATGCAGGACATTTGTGTTTTTTCATGAGTTAGAACCACTTTTAAAAAATAACCTTATTAAGGGTGGAGATTTGGAGAATGCCATTGTAATAATGGAGAATAAAGCTTCGCAGAGTGAATTAGATAGAATGGCAGATTTATTTAATAAACCAAAAATTAGTGTTAGACCAGAAGGCATAATTAATAATGTAAAGCTACATTATGTGAATGAGCCAGCACGTCATAAATTACTAGATTTTATTGGTGATATTTCACTTATTGGCCAACCTATAATAGGTAGAATTGTTGTAAAAAAACCTGGTCATAAAGCAAATACAGAATTTGCTAGGATTATTCTTGAAAAAATAAGGAAGGAAAAGAAAAATCCTTTACCTCCCAAATATGACCCAGAAATAGAACCAGTTTGTGATATAAAAAGAATTCAGGAATTATTGCCACATAGGCCGCCTTTTTTATTTATTGATAAAATAATTGAATTAACAAATGATAAGGTTGTTGGGGTAAAGAATGTTACAATGAATGAAAGTTTTTTTGTAGGACATTTTCCAGATGAACCGGTAATGCCTGGCGTATTACAAGTAGAGGCGATGGCTCAAACGGGTGGAATATTAGTTTTGAATCAAGTACCTGATCCGGAAAATTATATAACCCTTTTTTTAAAAATTGATAATGTTAAATTTAAAAGTAAAGTTGTACCAGGCGACACATTAATTTTTGATTTATATTTAAAAGAACCAATACGCAGAGGATTAGTTGTTATGGCTGGAAAGGCATTTGTTGGGAATAAAATTGTAATGGAAGGTGAAATGATGGCTCAAATCGTAAAAATTAAAGGATAATAAATTTTAAAATAATGAACCAACCTTTAGCATATGTACATTCTGAGGCAAAAATAGCAAGCAATGTTGTAATTGAACCTTTCGTAACAATTGCAAAAAATGTTGAGATTGGTGAAGGAACATGGATAGGACCAAACGTAGTTATTATGGAAGGAGCAAGAATTGGAAAAAATTGCAAAATTTTCCCTGGTGCTGTAGTTTCAGGAATTCCTCAGGATTTAAAATTTAAAGGAGAAGATACTATTGTTGAAATAGGTGATAATACGACTATAAGAGAATGTGCCACTATAAACAGGGGGACTTCTGCTAAAAATAAAACAATTGTTGGAAAAAATTGCCTGATTATGTCGTATGCACATATTGCACACGATTGTATTGTTAAAGATAATGTAATTTTAGGAAGTTATTCTGGACTTGCAGGTGAAGTAGAAGTAGACGATTTTGCTATTATAAGTCCTGGTAGTTTAGTACATCAGTTTGTTCGTATTGGTGGACATGTAATGATAGCTGGTGGTTCATTGGTTAGAAAAGATGTGCCTCCATATATAAAAGCTGCTAGAGACCCTCTATCATATGCCGGAATTAATTCCATCGGATTAAGAAGAAGAGGTTTTGAAAATGGTCGTATACATGATATTCAGGAAGTGTATAGGATTTTATATCAAAAAGGCGTAAATACTTCGCATGCCGTTGATATTATTGAATCGAATATTTCTGCAACCGCTGATCGTGATGAGATATTATTATTTATAAAAAATTCGAAAAGAGGAATTATTAGAGGATACGCTGTTGGAAGCGATATGGATATTTAAAACGATTTCCAACCCTGTGCAATCAATTCAATTCCAGTTCCATCAGGGGTTATTAATAAGGCTTTCTCATTTTCACTTGTAATATGGCCAATAATTGAAATGTTTTTTATTTCTTTTATATTATCATGTATACTTATTGGTACTGTAAATAATAATTCATAATCTTCTCCACCATTTAATCCTGCAATAATAGGTTCAATATTTAATTCCTGCGCCATCTGTGCTGTTTCTTTATTTATTGGTATTTTTTCCTGAAAAATCTTACAACCTTTATTCGATTGAGAACATAAGTGCATTAATTCAGAAGATAATCCGTCAGAAATATCAATCATAGAGGTTGGAATAATATTATTTTCTTTTAATTGATCAATCACTTCTTTTCTTGCTTCAGGTTTTAGTTGTCGTTCGAGAATATATTCATACCCTAATAGTTCTGGCTGTTCATTTGGATTAGCATTAAAAACTTTATTTTCTCTTTCCAATAATTGTAGCCCCATATATGCAGCACCTAAATCCCCTGAAACACAAATTAAATCATTTAATTGAGCTCCGTTCCTGTAAACAATATTATTCTTTTCTGCTTCACCAATAGCAGTTATACTAATTGCCATACCTGTTATTGAGGAAGAAGTATCTCCACCAACAATATCAACATTGTATTTTTCACAAGCAAGATAAATTCCTTCATATAACTGATCAATAGCTTGAAGTGAAAATTTGTTAGAAATAGCAACTGAAACAGTAATCTGTTTGGGTTGTCCATTCATAGCATAAATATCAGAGAAATTTGCAATTGCAGCTTTATAACCCAAATGTTTCATAGGTGTATAAACTAAATTAAAATGGATACCTTCTATTAAAAGATCAGTAGTTACAAGAATTTTTTTATTTCCATAATCCAATACAGCGGCATCATCACCTACACCGTAATTTGAACTTGCATTTTTTAATTTAATATTTTCTGTAAGGTGTTTTATTAAGCCAAATTCTCCTAATTCAGATAACTGAGTGATTTTATTCTTTTCTTCCATTTCGTTTTTTTTGCAAAAGTAGTTGCAAAATATTGGACTGGCAATAAAGTTAAAAGTTTATTTTTATATAATATTAGGAGTGTTATTTATATACTTAAAATTGTTATATTGAGCGAAGTCGAAATATATTAATGAAGATAAAACTTAATTTTCGACTACGCTCAGATTGACAATTAATATTGAATAATAATTATTTTAATTAGTTGCTTTAATAAATGCTTGTTCTAAGTCAGATTTAATATCATCAATATGTTCAATTCCAACAGAAAGCCTCAGAACACCTGGCTCTACACCTGAAGACTTTTGTTCTTCAAGCGATAATTGTTCATGAGTTGTTGAGCTTGGATGAATAATTAAAGTTTTGGCATCGCCAACATTTGCCAGGTGACTTATTAATTCAACACTATTCACAATTTTATCAGCTACTTTTTGCCCGCCTTTTACTTTAAATGTTAACACTCCGCCAAATCCATTTTTTAAATACTTTTTAGCAACTTTATGATATGAACTGCTTTCTAATCCTGGATAATTTACTTCTTCAATTAATTCATGATTTTCAAGCCAATGTGCAATTTCCAGTGCATTATCTACATGGCGCTGTACTCTTAATGACAATGTTTCAAGACCTTGAAGGAATAAAAAAGCATTGAAAGGACTTAATGCACTTCCATAATCTCTTAAACCTTCAACTCTTGCCCTAATAATAAAGGCAATATTTCCGAAAGGACCATCAGATCCAAATACTTCCCAGAATTTTAATCCATGATAACCTTCTGAAGGTTCTGTAAATTGAGGAAATTTTCCATTTCCCCAGTTAAAATTTCCACCGTCAACTATTACACCACCTATACTGGTTCCATGACCACCTATCCATTTTGTTGCTGATTGAACAACAATATTTGCTCCATGTTCAATTGGTCTGAATAAATACCCTGCTGTACCAAATGTATTATCAACTATTAAAGGAATATTATTTTTTCTGGCAATATCTGCTATTGCGTCAAAATCAGGTATATTAAACCTTGGATTTCCAATTGTCTCAAGATAAATTGCTTTTGTTTTTTCATCAATTAACTTTTCGAATTCCGAAGGTTCATCACCTTCAACAAATTTAGCTTCAATACCTAACCGCTTAAATTGTACTTTAAATTGATTAAATGTACCACCATATAAATACGAGGTTGATATAAAATTATCGCCTGCTTCTAAAATATTTGTTAATGCTAGAAATTGTGCTGCCAGGCATGATGATTTTGAA
>CAZBZX010000051.1:0-15012 GCA_964496465.1 uncultured Bacteroidales bacterium | reverse complement strand
TTATTGCTAAATAATATAAAAATTTTATCCTCTGATCTGGATGATTATATTCAAAATATTAAAGTTGAAATCATTCAAAATATGGATGAAAAAACCCAACTGGCTATTAATGATCGAAATAATATAAATATTAATCTAATAATTGATAAAGTAAATACGGATGTTCCCTTTTCTATTTTAATTGGTGAAAATTCAGATGGAAAAGCTTTTGAATTACATAAAAAAATAGACGAAACAAAAGAAAAATTAATTTCACTGGTCAATAATGATACTATTACCAGTCAACTTATAGAATCATGTCTCAACACCGATCTCCCTGCTAATCATCCGGAATGGTTCAATTCATGGGAAACGTTCTATTTTAATCATATTACTGTTGTTGGATGCCTTAATATGTTAACATGCATTCAAAGGAATTCAAAATTAGCAGAACACGAAGCTATTAATTACATCGTTAATCAATAAATCTACAAATCATGAAGAACAAAATATATTATTTAGGTATTATATCTACCGTTTTAATAACAATTGGAGGGATTTTTAAAATAATGCACTGGCCAGCAGCCGGTATACTATTAACATTAGGCATTATGAATTTGTGTCTTATTTTTTTCCCAATTGCATTTATTAGCAGTTTTAAAAATTCGGAGAGTAAGAAAAAATGGATATACATTGCAGCATTCCTAACTCTCTTTATTGTTTTTACAGGAGCTTTATTTAAAATTATGCATTGGCCAGGAGCCGGTAATATACTTTTAGTTGGAATATTAATACCTGTAGTTCTATTTTTACCTGTATATCTTTATCATCATTACAAGGATAAGGAAGAATCACTTAAAAATTTTATGTATATCATGTTTTTCCTGGTATATCTTTCTGGCATGTCGGCATTATTAGCTATTAATGTTTCAAAAAGTGTATTAGGAAATGGAATTGCGGTAGCAAAGATGAATAATTTGTCAACTTATTATACTCTTAAATATGATACTTATGGAGAACTAAATTCAAACAATGCAGATGAGTTAAAAACTAAAACCAATAATTTATTAAATAGTGTTAATGACCTGAAAATTGAGCTTTTAGTAAGAGGATCTGAAGATAACAAAGCCGCCATAAATGAAAATCATGAAATTGAAATTTTGAAAATTAAAACCCTTGATATGGTTGATATAGTGGTTCAGGTTATGTTAAATGAAGAAAAAGCATCCATTCTTAAAAAGGAATTAGATGAATATAAAAATTTCATATTGTCAATATCCGACAATTCAAATTCAGAATTGACAACATTTTGCAGTGAAATTCTCAATACCAGGCCAACTATAATAAATGACGAGCCAGTAAGCTGGGAACAATCCAATTTTCAAAATCTTCATTTGATATTTGCTATAAACAAATTATCAGAAATTGAAAATAATATCAGGTTAGCAGAATTGGAAGCACTATCAACATTAAATAAAAAATCTTCAATAAATAATATTTAAAATCTCGGTTTTTTGTCAACGTAATTTTCGAATCATTCTGTTAAAGGGCTTGCAGTATTGCAGGTCCTTTTTCTTTAATCGCTTAGCACTTTGAAGTGCTAAGCGATTATCTATAAATATTCTTCTTCGGAATTGTCGCAATAAAATCTTTTAAATAAAAAGGCTCAAAATAAGCAACATCTTCAAATTGCTGTTCATTAAAATGCTGATTAGCAATTTGTAACATATATTTGGCAGATGGGTAAACATTTTCTAAAAATATTGCATTTTCATGTTTTATCACATCTTTGCATTTTTCAGCTCCATCACCAAAAAAATATACTTTTTGTTTATTTAACGCATCAAAATAACTTTTTTCGTCAATTATATCCGCTGTAATTTCTGTTTGTCTTTTGCCGATATTATTATACAAGGCATTGTAAACCTCCATTCGACGGGCGTCAATCATAGGGCATAACAGACTATTTTCGATTTCTTCACCAGTTATTTTTTCTAAAATTACACCTATTGCCATAATATCTAAGGTTGGAACAGCAATTAAAGGTATTCCAGCCCCATAACAAATTCCTTTAGCTGTTGATACGCCAATTCTTAATCCGGTATAAGATCCAGGCCCCTTACTAACTGCAACAGCATTTAATTGTTTGGATTCTAACTTAGTTATTTTAAATCCTTCATTAATCAATACTGCAAGTGAAGAAGAATGTGACATATCTTTGTCACTTTCCTTATAAAACAACAAATTATTATTCTCTGAAATAGCGACCGAACAAACAGAGGTTGATGTCTCAATATGTAAAATTATAGCCTTTAAATAGATCCTTTTTATCAACTACTTCTACCAATTTTTCATTTTCAAGCTTTTTGGTTATTGCTGAATATGGAGCAACAATAACTTTCGAAGAATCAGACACTCCTGATAATATTTCAATATATGCATTATCCTGAATACCTGTTTTAACTTCACTAATTTTAGCTTTTCCTTCCTCTACAACAAAAACCATTTCAACCAATTCTCCTGTAATGCTTTCACTTTTAACAGAATCATCTTTATAAATAACGGAATCAACCCTTGTTGTAACAGCCTGAATTGGGATCGATAACGCATTAAATTTATATTCTGTTTGAATATCAGCTGTAGCTGACATCCCTGGTCTGAATGGATTAGGATTCATTTTAGTAACTATATCCTGGTATGAATCCTGAAGCAATAATATTTTAACATCGAAATTAGTAACCTGATCAACACTGACTCCTGCAGTATTTGCTGAATTAGCAATTTCAGTTACCAGTCCTTTAAACTTTTTATCCATATAGGCATCCACTTCAATTATAGCAGTATCGTTTAAAGCCACTTTTACAATGTCATTCTCGTTCACTTCTACCTTAGCTTCCATACGTGATAAATCAGCAATTCTTAATAACTCAGTTCCGGTCATCATTGATGTACCTACAACTCTTTCTCCTAACTCTACATTTAACATTGATATTGTACCCGACATTGGAGCATAAATAGTTGTTTTAATTAAATTTTCTTCTGCTTCATTTAATGCTGCCTGAGCACTTTTAACAGCAAATTCAGCTGCTAAAACTTCATTCTGCGCAATTTTATATTGAGATTCGGCCTGTTCAAATTCCGACTCTGAAATGGTTTTTTGCTCCCATAACTTCTTACTTCGTTTATAATCTAACTCTGCTTTTATAAATTGGGCATTTGATTGCGCTAATCTTGCCTTGGATGAATTTTCAGCAGCTTTTGCCCTGTCACGTGCAGAGATATAAATATCGGGTTTAATTTTAAGAAGCAATTTACCTTTGTCAACAAATTCACCTTCTACAACATGCAATTCAACTATTTCACCTGAAACATCAGGACTGATTTTAACTTCTGTTTCAGGTTGAATTTTACCATTGGCAGTAATGGTTTCTATTATTGTTCTTTTCTCAGGTTTTTCTATGGCAACCTTTACTGCATCAGGTTTTCCAAACCAACCTGCTTTTTTACCGGTAATTAAAATAATTATCAGTACCGCAACAGCTATTGCCATGTATAAAAGAATTTTGTTCGATTTCATCAGTTAATATTTAAATTATAATTTTAAAGGTATTCCCCTGTAAAAATCAAGGATTTTTGTTTTAAAAATATATTCGTATTTAGCTTGTAATAAATCAGATTCTGTTTGTGCTAACTGATTTTTTGCGGCATTATAGTCAACAGTATTTACCAACCCAACTTCATATTTTTCTTGCGTATATCTGAACGACTCTTCCATGGCAACTAATGCTTTTTCACTTGCCTGGTATTTTTTATAGGCTGCAATTGCATCAGCGTAAGCTTGTTGAATATCTTTAAACAATATATTTTTTTGATTTTCA
This sequence comes from uncultured Bacteroidales bacterium, assembly GCA_964496465.1. GTDB lineage: Bacteria > Bacteroidota > Bacteroidia > Bacteroidales > CAYFUP01 > CAZBZX01. The sequence goes on along the minus strand of CAZBZX010000051.1, from coordinate 11,155 downwards.
AGTTCGAGTTGAGAGTTTAAAATTCCAATTTTTGCATTGTCAACATTATTTTTAACCATATATTTATTAAAAACAGGGATTGTCAAATTAAAAGACAAGGTTGTGCTCACATTATCAGACATTTGCTCATTAAAAGGATAATCGGTAAAAACTGGTACAGGGGTTGTTCCAAATACAACTTCGCCAGATTGGGTTGAACCAATTTGAAATGGATCTGAAACAATTATCCCGGTTTGTTTACTTCTGATACTGGAATATACAGAACCATAAGTTCCAGTAAAAGATAATGATGGATATCGCATTCCTTTTGCAATATCAAGCCCTTTTTCTGCACTTTTTAAATTAAATTCTGCACTTTTAATTTGTGGTAAAACGTTTAAGGATTGATTATACAATGATTCAATTGATAAAATAGCTGCATCTTGGGCATTTAGAGTTAAATTTGATGGTATATCAATTCTAAAACCAGAAACAGAATCTAATTCCAACAGCTGAGTCAAAGTTAAATAAGATAAATCTAGTTGATTTTGAGCATTAATTAACCGTAATTCTTCAGATGCTGCTTGTGCCTGAATTTCAAGTAATCGTCCTTTGGCAACACTCCCAGCTTCAAGCAGTTTTTTGGTTCTTTCAACCTGTAATAAAGTAAGGTCAAGTTGTTCTTGTGAGATAGAAACCAATTCTTTATTAAATAAAATATTCAAAAAAGCTGAAGCAATTGTAAGTGATATATTATTTTTAATTTGTTCAACATTTTTCAAACTTGCCAGCAAGTCAAATTCATTTTGCTTAATTGTGTTTATATTTTGAAACCCGGCAAATAAAGTTACTGAGCTTCTTAATCCATAGCTATTTGAACGAACTGTTTCATTTTCAGTAAATTCATAAGTAGTCTCATCCAATGCTCTCCCAAATGAATATCCGTGGGTTGCCCCAACATTTAAATCAGGTAAAAGCCCGATTCTTGACTGTGTTAACTTATTTTTATTATATTCAGCATTCAATTCATGTTGCTTAATCTGAATATTATTTTCTAATGCATATTGGATACAGCGTTCAAGGGTCCATAATGAATCCTGGCCAAATAAAATAAAAATATTTAATAGAATAATAATAGATAGAATAGATTTCTTTAACATTTTGTAAATTTTAAAAGGGTTAAAGATAAAGATAAATCAAATTTTGTTCCATAATAAAACAGAAAATTTAATGAAATATTTTCTGAGTTAACTTTATTTGAATTTTGATTCAATAATAAGCGGATAAACAATATTCTGAAAAAATGTATATTTACACATGACTAAATTGATTTTACATCCAGAATTTGGAACAATACATATTATAAAATCAAGCCGTTCGAAAAGAATTTCTATAACTTTAAAGCCTTTTCGAGAAATTCGAATAACTATTCCAACTTGGGTTACTTATCATCAAGCTTTCGATGTAATTAAAAAACGTGAAGACTGGATAAGAAAAAATATTAATAAAATTAAATCGATTGAAAATAACCAAACCATATTTAATAATAACACTCCATTTAAAACCCGTTATCATCAATTGGTTATTGAACCGAAACCAATAGGTAATTTGAAATTTACTATTAAAAATGGCAAAGCCCTGGTTCAATATCCTGAATCTGTAAAAGTTGAAAATGAAAAAATTCAACATTTTATTAAAAAAGCAATTGAGGAAACCTTGCGGATTGAAGCCAAAAAATATTTACCCACAAGGGTATTTCAATTGTCAAAAAAACATGGTTTTAGTTATAATATTATATCAATTAGAAATTCGAAAACAAGATGGGGAAGCTGCTCTCATAAAAATAACATAAGTTTATCGCTGCATTTAATGCGACTACCTGATCATTTAATTGATTTTATTATATTGCATGAACTAGTACATACAAAAGTTAAAAATCATAGCAGTAAATTCTGGCAAGAGTTAGAAAAAATTGTCCCTAATGTTAAGGAATTAAAAAAAGAGTTAAAAAGATATCGGATATCTATATTTTAATTATTCTTCAGATTTTTGTTCAATATAATGAAATGGTACATCAGCAATATCTGACAGATCTTCACCTGATTCTAAAATAGTTTCATCACCTTCATCATAATACCATTGAATTTTAATTTGCAACCCTTTATCTTCGAATTCAATTAAAGTATTGATAAGGTCTAAAATAAATTTTGATGAAGCTGAATTAAAATATTTAAGTTTAAATAACACATTTAAAATGGTACCTCGTTTGAAGAATTTATCGTCAAGAACTATTTTCTCATATTCATCAATGTACTCAAGAATTGGATTATAAAAACCCGACACATTTTCAGGTCTTGAAAATCCTCCGATCTCAAATTCGCCATTATCAGGTTCAAAGCGAACAAGCGGAGTAAATTCTGTTGATTCAATGAATAATGGTTTCATAATGTCGATATCTTTTTATAGTGAATTATATTTGAAATTTTAATGGTTAAATGAAAATAAGATAAATCATTGTTTATGTCTGAAAAATAATAATCCAATTTATTACCTGATAATTTTGCTATATCAATAATCCCCAATCCAGCGCCATCCTTATTTCTATAGGCAATTTCTCTAATAGCTTCTTTATACAAATCTTTTAGTCCTTGTTTATCCAAAGAATTAACTAAATCCAGTTTTTCTTTTAAAAGGGGAATATTTTTTTTCCAAATTAAATTTCCAGCCTTTAAAACAAACGTTTCATCATTGAATTGTTCTAGTGAAAAGTTAGTTTGGTATTCAGAGTCAATTTTTGGAATTTCATCATCATCCATATCAAAATGCCTGTAAATATTTTCAAGGCACTCAACCATAATAGAATACAATATCTTTTTTGAATTTAATTCCATGGCCATCTCGTTCATCAATTTATTAAGATGACTGAGAAATTCACCAATCGTATCAAAATCCAGATCTCCTTTATGGTGCAATATTACTTTATTTTGCGACATACTTATTATATCCTTTAACGAATGAGTTAAATATAACAAAAAAAATCAAGTCAGCCCTGTTACCTGAGATTATTATTTAAATCTCAAATTAACACGAATTTATAAAGTTATTACGAAAATTTAAAATTATATGATTCTTTAATATATATATTTTTGATAATCATTAAAATATGATAAATGAGTGGGTATATTTAATAAATAAACATATGGAAAGCTTGCTTTATTTATTATTAAAAATTATCAAGATTCATATAAAAAATTAATTCGCTCACAGGTTTATCAAATTGATGACTTAAACTTAATCTAAAACCCACATTTAATGGAAAAATTATTCTAACAAAGTGTAAATCGTTTGTTAATTCAAGCCCGTATGAATAATATTCCTTGCTGGTAAACTTTTTTACTTCATGTTTATAAAATTTATTATACCCATAATCATAAAATATATTTAATTTAATCCTTTTTAGGTATAATAACCAAGATAAATTGTAATCAGGATATAAAAGCGGAAACCTATAATTTAACCTTGTAACAATTAGTGTATTAGAAATTTCCTTATTAAAACCTCTAGGAAAATTTAAATAACTATTTAATCGAAATGCTGAAATTTGTTGTGCCTCATAATCTATATTTAATTGAATATGGTGATGTTTAAGCAAACCTGGAAAATATAAAGTATTTTTTATGTTAACTATTGTCGGGAATAATTTCTTATTCTCAAAAACAGGCGAAAAGAATTTTATAGTTGTTATATGGCCATATTTAGGCAACAAGTCACGATAAGCTTTTATCTGATATTGACTAATATTTACCTGATATATTAAGTAAGAAAGATTTCTCCCCCACATCTGATCATAAAAATTATATACATAAGAATTTGAAAATGAATAAGCTATTGCAGGAAGAACGGACCTATTCCAACGGTTTTTATTTATATTTATAGGAATATAAGTTTGCAAATATATAGAAGTGTTGTCATTATCCATTCCTTGTGGAGGTATAGTATCTGAAGGTAAAACATGAGGTTCTCCACCTTTTTGAATATCAATATTAAATACCGGGTATATCCCTTTATATGTAAAACTTGATTTTATAAAACTTCTTCCTTTATCATATCCATATCCTGCATTTCCATATGCAGTTCCTAGTGAATTTTGAGTAAATAATAATAGTCCTGGAGAAACGTCTATATAAAATGGATTATCCATTACTTCCTGGTAATCAAAATAAAACGGTGCCCAACTATGAATATTAAATAAATGACCTAATTTGGAATAATTATCAATTTCATATTCATTTTTGTTAATCTTTTTAAAATCAATTATTTCAGGATTATTTTCTATAATTTCTTCTTTGGAAAAATCAGAAATAATCTGCAGATTGGTGGGGTTAAAATTTTCAATACAAATCCGAAATCCTTGCGAATGATATTGGTTGCAAACAATTAAATTGCTATTCGTATTTTTATTTATATTAAATACGCCAAATTTTGATTTTAAGTAATTATAAATTACTGATTTTAAGGTATCTAGAAAATAGATATCATGAATTTCTCCATGATCATAATTAAAAGTAATGTAGTTATTTAAAACAACTGGATTTGATATATTCTGAGTACCTGCATGATATAGCGAAGATTTTACCCTGGTGCGAATATTAAATTTTTCTATACTTTTTCCAGAATCGTTTAGCAAAATATATACTATTTCTTCATCATTAATCCATGAAGGGGTTTGTATAACCTCGTTTCCGGTATAAGTCAATAAAGTTGAGAAAATATCTTCTTTAATATCATAACACTTTAAAGAAAATTCACTTTTTATATTCGCCTCAATTACAGACACTTTAGTTCCATCAGGGGAAAGTGCAGGAGAAAAATACCGACCTTTTTTTAATAAATTTTTCGATTCATTTGTGCGAAGGTTATATAATTTTATACAAGAGTATGTTCTGTGTTCCCATCTGGTATCAAAAACATGTTCTGCCCAAACAATTTTATCGTCATAATAGGAAAACCATGAATCCCTTATTGGTCCAGGTTTACATATAACCCTCTCATTTCCAGTTAAATTAATAAGAACAAATTCTCTTGTTTGATCTATACCTTCTTTTAAGGTGATGATAGTTGAGTCGTTAACAAATTTTGGATACATATAATTTGTGTAATATTCTGTTTCAGGTGAAATGTATATTTCATCATCGCTCAATTTAATCAAATCAAGTTTTCCTTTCCAGATACTATCTAAATAATCATAGGTTTTGTTATAAAATTGTTCCTTTGAAAAGCCAGTTTGTTTTTTCAATCCAAAATAAAATGGAGTAAAAGTAAATGGCTTCTTACCTACATTTAGTAGAATATTGTTCCATAATTCATCCCCAAATTGTTTATGACCATAATCTACCATTTGATAACCGTAAGCATAAATTGAAGGTATATTATATTTATAAGAACCATATACAATCTGGTCATATGAATACCTTTTTTTTTGCTCCAAATTTGCAGCAATTATTGAATTTTGAAATGACGGCATCCGGCCTCTTCCAGCCTCCGAAAAAACAGTTTCAGCATATACTGCATCTCCTTCATAATACCAATATGGAACTAATCCAGTAACTGCGCCTAAAGCCTGCTCACCAAAAATAATTCCAGCATGTTTTGATAAACCGTTTCTTAATAATTCAATTTGTGATACATGTCTAACTTCATGTAGCATAAGCTGCTCTATCCAGTTTTGCGAATACATTGATTGTGATGGTAATGTAAATAGCTCCATCCTTTTAGGTGCCCAAACCACTATTCCATTTGAATAGACTGTTTGATTGTGTAGGATTACAGGAATTTTGCTTTTTATATTAAGATTAGGATCAGAAAATTTCTTATAAACATATTCAATATAATTTGCTGTAGTAGTTGCCTTTTCTTCAAATCCCGCTGGAAAAATAATATTAAAATTATTCGTTCTTATTTGATTCCATCTAATCGATGCTGGATCTTCCCCCGTAAGGTAATATTGTGAAAAACAGTACTGAAAAATATAAAATATAACTATTAAAATTTTAAGCCTCATAAATGATTTAAAAATATTAAAACAAAAATTAAATTTATTATCATTTTTTATGTTAATGTGATAAACATAAAAGAAATATCTAATAAAAATTATATTTTAGTGATTTAAAAATAATTTTCATTCTATCAATAGTAAAATCGATAGAATAATCCGCTATTCAACTATCGGGATCATTTCACTTCTTACATTATTATATTTTTCGTATTTTATTGATCCTTAGATAATTGACTTTAAAGAGCAACCTTTATTTTTATTTAACAAGTATTTTTTAAAAGATTATATTGCGTTCCCAGGTGGAATTGCTGAGTATATTTCACAATTTATTACCCAGTTTTTCTATTCAAAATTTCTGTGAGCTCTTTTACTTGTATTGCTATTATCAAAAATCAGCCTTGAATTTGATAATTTTAACTACCTGTTAAAATAGTTATTCTCGGCATTATATTATTCATAGGATATTATTTATGTTCGAGTTACATGTATATTTGGCTCGAAATACCTTAAAACAAAGCTCGAGAGAAAATTACCTGTAAGTAAAGTTTATTCATCAGACAAATAAAAATCGAAATATGAAAACCAGATTTATTATACACGTTATTTATATTTTTAGCATTCTTACTGTTTTCACATCGTTGTGCTGTCCCGGGTACTCAAAGTTTTATTTAATAACCTGAAAATTGCCTTTATTCTAAAATGGATTCTTGTAAGACTTGAAAATCAGGCAATTTCAATTTATCAAAATGTTAATTTAGATGAAACATTGCCAGAAATATTAAAATTTTAATTTTATTTACAAATATTTTTATAATATCGAATTTAATAATATGTTTTAACAAGTTCATTGTTATGAAATTTACAAAAAAAACAATATCCGGAATTTCGGGAAGATTATTTTCTGTACTGCTGATTTTAGGTGTTTTTACATCATGTACTAAAGATACAAACAAGTACTTCGAAAAGATAAAGAATAGAAGCGAGAGTGAAACAAAAATTGTAATTTCATATCCCTTTAATAATACTATTTTTCCTCCCGATATGTCGTCGGCCCCTACTTTTATCTGGAACGGTTCGCTGTTTAAATGCTCCGAATGGAATGTTTACATTGCCGATTCTTCAGGTAACTCAATTTCAACTGCAAAAGTTGAGAATACATTCTGGAAACCCGACAAATTAGTTTGGAATGCTTTAATAACTACATTTAAAGGACGACAGTTGCAAATGTTTGTTATTGGTTCAAAGAAAAGTTTATTAGGAAAAAAACTATCGTATTCAAAAGTTAACTTTTCTATTTCGCTCGATTCAGTTGCTGCACCTGTGTTTTGCAGGGCAGTGCCTCTGCCTTTTAGTTATGCAGTTAAAAATGTAAACGAGATAGAATGGTATATTGGTAATATTGGCGACAAACACCCTAAAAAAGTACTCGATAATATGGCTATTTGCGCAAATTGCCATTCCTTTCCAAATAATGGGTCGGTACTAGCTATGGATGTAGATTATGCAAACGATAAAGGTTCTTATACAGTTTCTCCTATTTTGAATAAAATCTGTGAAATTAGAAAAGAAGACATTTTTACATGGAGTACATATAGAAAAAACGATGGTGAAAATACTTTCGGACTGTTATCTCAAATTTCTCCCGATGGCCGTTATATTCTTTCAACTGTAAAAGACAGATCAGTATTTGTGGCAATCGATACGGATTTTGCATACTCACAACTGTTTTTCCCGGTAAAAGGTATTTTGGTATACTACGATAGGAAAACGAAAACTTTTAAAGAGTTAAATGGTGCTTGCGATAAAAATTATGTGCAGAGTAATCCATCATGGTCACCCGATGGGCAGGAAGTAATATTTGCCCGTAGTTCGCGCTATACAAATGAAAAGGTTTTGAATTCAACAAGTGTTTTGCTAACAATATCCGATGCGGAAGAATTTGTTAATGGCACAAAAGATTTTAAATTCGATTTATATAAAGTTAAGTTTAATGGTGGAGCAGGCAGTGAAGCTGAACCGATTGAAGGTGCATCGAATAATGGTAAAAGTAATTATTTTGCAAAATACTCGCCCGATGGTAAATGGATTGTATTTTGCAAGGCAAGTAGTTTTATGTTATTGCAACCCGATAGTCGTTTATATATAATGCCTGCCAAAGGAGGCACTCCCAGGTTAATGAAGTGCAACATGGATCAGATGAATTCTTGGCATTCGTGGTCGCCTAACAGTAAATGGATCATTTTTTCATCGAAAAATAGGGGACCTTATACCCAGCTATATATGACACATATCGATGAAAATGGAAACGATTCTCCGCCAGTTTTGTTGGAAGGTTTTGTTTTTGACAAAAAAGCAGTAAACATACCAGAATTCTACACCGGTAAGCTAGATGATTTTACTGATATAGAAGACAATTTTTCATCATCGCCAATTTATTTTGTAAATAATGCACAGGGTAATATTCTGAACAATGATTTTTTGAAAGCATATAAAAATCTGGAGAAAGCTATTAAGAGCGATCCAAATTATTACGAATCGTATGTTGTTCGCATGAGATTGAATAAAAACCTTTTTCAATCTGGGAACTTAACATATAAAAACGATTTTTCCACATCTTTATCTCTTTTAAATAAACAAATTGCTAAAAACCCATCCGACCAGCAACTAATTTTAGCAAGGGCAGATATTTATATGTTGAATAGAGAATATACCAAGGCAATAAATGATGCACAAAAAGTTCTTTCATTAAACAAAAAAGATTTTGAAGCATATAGAATAGTTTGTTATGGATTAAAAAATATAAATAAATGGGACAAAACAATAAAGTACTGTCAAGATTGGCTGGACAATAAACCTGATAATAGTAAAGAAGTAAGTAGCCTGTTGGCTATTGCTTATCAACAGACCAATAATATGAAGCAAGCTTTAAGTATATTAGACGACATGGTAAATAAATATCCTTCTGATCCGGTTATGTTTGTTAACAGGGCTTTTTTGTATGAGGATATTGGGAATTTAAATGCTGCTTATACAGATTTAAATACAGCAAAAGTTTTGGCAACCGATAATTACAATGTGTTTATCAAAATTGCTGAGTTTTATTCAAGAGCAAAAAGACAGGAGGATGTACAAACTGAATTATCTGAGGCCTTGCAGATACTCGATAATAAAATCGATAATAAACTCGACGATATTGAGCTTTTATTTGCACGTGCCAGCGTTTATAAAAAAATGAATAACCCATATAAAGCGCTGGAAGATTATTATGCCGTTTTGAATTATTTGCCTGAAAATTATGAAGCATTAATTAATGCAGGCGAGATAGAGGTAAGTTTGAAAGACTGGTCAAATGCTTTGCATCGCTACGAAATACTAATTAAGTTTTATAAACCTAAAGTAGATTTCTATTCAGAGCTTGCATTAATTAATATTCAATTGAATAAGCCCGATGAAGCAAATAAATATTTTAACAAAGGATTAGAGATTGATCCTGAAAATACCAGTTTGTTATTTAACAGGGCTATGTTTTTCAAGGCCTTAGGAAAGAAAGAATCGTATACAAAAGAAATAAACAAACTATTTTCGATTCTAACGCCTAAAAAAGAGAAAAAAACAGCTTCGGAAACCGAATTAAAAATGCTGGAATTTATTTGCTCCGAGTTAAAGAATTAAAGCTAATACATACAACTAAAAAAAAGCTGTGCTACTTGTTAGAAAACCCGGTACAGTAAAAATTAAAAGTACTCGGGATCAGCATCTCATTAATATTAACAGATCCTGAAACAAATCTGATATACTTTTAGGACACTCTCAACTGATCAGCAGTTTTTGTTAAGATTATCATTAGTGTCCTATAAAAATAAGTAACATACGACTGTAAGTTAATAGAATCAATTATTAGAAAGAATTTCTAAAAAATTGAAAGTTACTTTATAATTTTTCCACTAAAGCACTAAAACACAATCCCGAAAGCCCCTAAAATTCGCATTATTTATGCATGCTACTGATTATCAACACGCTTCGGCTTAGCTCAAGGTGACTGTCAGGCCTAGCGGAGTGAAAATTCATCGGATATCCTGCCCGAATGCTCTACAGTTGATGTTAAAACATCCTTACAGAATACAGAATGCGGCATGGTTGGAGTCAATGAAAAATTTGTCTTTTCAGGCAGAGATTATTGTAACCGGACTCGACAAATTTGGTATGATCAAGAGTATTTCAAAAGTTATTACTGCTGATATGGAAATTGATATGCGGTCGATATCAGTAAATATAAAAGATGGCCTTTCCCAGGGAACAGTTCCTGTTTTAATAAAAGATATCAAACATCTTGACGAATCATTAACGAATATTAAAAAAATAAAAGATATATTAAAGGCTGAAAGGTTAAACCCAAATACCGGATAAAATGCTAAAAGAACTCGTGCTTAAAAATCGAAGTTACAGGTGTTTTGATGAGAACCATCATATAGATATTAACTTACTCAAAGAATTTATTGAAATAGCCAGACATACACCATCGGCTGCAAATCTTCAACCTGTTAACTATTATATTTCAAATACACCCGAAACAAATACATTGATTTTTCAATCCGTTTTATGAGCCGGATATTTGAAGGATTGGCCAGGCCCTTCATACGGGGAAAGGCCAACAGCATAATATATTTTATTATTAGGAGATTCAACAGTAAAATACGATCTTTTACGAATTCAATATAATGCAGAAAATGATAGTTGGGGTGATATAGATACCTTATTAACTGCAAAAAAACAGGTAAAAGTATATCATTTCCTGAAATTTCACCTGATGGAAAATATTTGATATTTTGCATGTCAAATTATGGCTATTTTACTGTTCATGCAACTTCAAGTGATTTATATATCATGAATCTTGAAACCAAAAAATATTCTAAATTACCGGTAAATAGCAATAATATTGAAAGTTATCATTCATGGTCCTCAAATAGTAAATGGTTTTTATTTATAACAAAAAGATATGAAGGATTATATTCAAGAGTTATATTTAGCTTAATTGATAGCAGTGGAAATGCAACCAAACCATTTTTATTACCTCAAAAAGATCCCGATTATTACTCCAATTTAATTTATAATTATAACCGG
>CAZBZX010000050.1:0-15061 GCA_964496465.1 uncultured Bacteroidales bacterium | reverse complement strand
CAACGGTTCGAGCTGGCAGAGTTCAAATGTATTCTCAGCTTTACCTGCCGATATTTTCCACGTAAAAGTGAAAGACGCTGCCGAAACTATTTCAGCCTGGGCTTCAAACCCGGTGGAAATTACCGAACCTGATGAACTTAAATTAGAGGGTGTTGTAACAAATGTAAAAAAAATAAGTGACCCCGATGGACAAGTTGACATTACAGTAACCGGAGGAGTTAAACCATATACTTACGAATGGAGCAATGGTGCTAATACTGAAGATTTAACTGATGTTGTATCCGGAGAATACATAGTAACTGTAACAGACGAAAATGAAGCCGAACTAATTGATACATTCTTAGTAATCGAACGTTTAATTGTAAAATATACTTCACAAAATGTTACCTCATTTGGAGGATCAGACGGATCGATCAATTTAACAATAACAGGAGGAGAAGCCCCCTATACTATAGTTTGGTCGAATAATGAACAAACAGAATCAATTTCAAATCTTTCATTAGGTTTTTATGAAGTTACAGTAACTGATAAACAAGAAAATGAAAAGAAAGCAGGTATCCCTATTTATGAACCAATTGATCCTGCAAATGAATTTGCCAGTATTATAAATGACACAAAATGGTTTGGAAACGCCTGGATCAGTACAAAAATAGATGAAAAGACCTTAGTTTTTGATCCTTTAGGATCTCCTGCAGGTTCTGTTGATTTTATTTTCGTTTCACATTCTCATAGTGATCATTATAATCCAAAGGCTTTCTCTAATCTTTCTGATACAAACACAATAATTTTTGCCCCATCTGAATGCGAAGTTGAAATAAAAAATAATTCAGATATAAATATAATTACATTGTTACCATTTGATGATACAACTATAAATGATGTGCATATACTTGCAGTTCCTGCATACAATAGCGCCCATCCAATAGCAAATAACTGGGTAGGCTATGTTGTAAAAATAGGTGAATTAACTATTTATCATTCAGGTGATACGAAAAGAATTCCCGAGATGAAAGATTTTACTTGTGATATTGCATTTTTACCTTTAGGACAAGTATATACTATGCTTACATTAGAAGACGCTGCCGAATCGGCTAAGGATGTTCAGGCCAAACTGGCTATTCCAATGCATTATCCAGATAATGAAGGATCATTTCAAGATGCATTCGAGTTTAAAAAATTACTAAAAGATGATATTCCCGTTTATATTATGCCTCGTGAAGAATAGTTTGGTAAAGTTGTAAAGAAAAAAATAAAAAAAGTCCTGCAGATTGATTATAATCATTAATTAATTCTTGCAGGACTTTATATTTTAATTATAAAATTATTATCTTTTATTGATAATATAATTAGAAAGCCAATCTCCTACTTCATTTGTCTTGCTCGGATTATCCTTTGAAACATCTTCGGTTACAATGCCAGCTTCCAATGATTGTTCTACTGCTTCTTTCACCAAATTTGCTTCTTTTATTAAATTTAGTGATTCAAGTAACATAGCTGCAGAAAGAATGGTGCCTACAGGATTAGCAATATTTTTACCTGTAGCCTGAGGATAAGAACCATGAATTGGCTCAAAAACTGAAGTATGAATTCCAACTGATGCTGAAGGCAACATACCAAGTGATCCAGTGATAACACTTGCTTCATCCGTTAAAATGTCACCAAACATATTTTCAGTTACCACCACATCAAACTGCTTTGGCCATTGAATTAATTGCATAGCTGCATTATCAACTAATAAAAAGTTTACATCCACATCAGGATAATCTACAGCCGTTTCCTGTACAGTTTCTCTCCATAACCTTGATGTTGCCAGTACATTGGCTTTATCTATTGCAGTCAATTTTTTCCCTCGTTTTAATGCATATTCAAAAGCCAATTTAGTCACCCTTGAAATTTCATCTTTTGAATAAACATTGGTGTCAAAAGCCTTGGTGCCGTCTTCAGTTCTTCCTCTGATTTCACCATAATAAATTCCACCTGTTAATTCACGAATCACAATAAAATCAACATTATCAATCAATTCTGGTTTAAGTGGTGATTTATTAATTAATGATTTAAATGTAGTAATAGGACGAACATTTGCAAATAATCCTAGTTTTTTTCTCATTTCAAGCAATCCTTGCTCCGGACGAACTTTAGCTTTTGGATTATTATCATATTTGGGATCTCCAATTGCTCCGAAAAGCACAGCATCACTTTTCATACAAAGCTTGAATGTTTCATCTGGAAATGGGTTTCCTGTTTCATCAATAGCAGTTGCACCAACAAAACCAAACTCATAATTAAAAACGTGATTAAATTTTTGAGCAATTGCATTCATCACTTTTTTAGCTTCTTCAACAATTTCCGGACCTATTCCATCGCCCGATAATACAGCAATTTTAAATTCCATAGATAAAAAAATTAATATTGATCAATAATTAGTTTAATTGTAAAATACGGATGCCACCAAAAGTAAAAGATTAATTTTGGTGGCATCCCTAAAAAGGAAACGCAAAGATACAAATTATCAAATAATTACCTTTGCGTTTCTGAAGAATAAAAAAATGTTATATAAAATAATTACAGTCCATTTGCAACAAGGTCTCCAACTTCTGTAGTTGAATATCCCATTCTTCCTGCGCCCATATCTTTCAATTTAGTCCCAGTTACATTTATAATAGAATCTTCAATTGCTTTAGCTGCTTTTTCTTCACCCAAATGTTCCAGCATCATTCCACCACAAGCTATCGAAGCAAGAGGATTTATAATATTTTTACCAGTATATTTTGGAGCTGAGCCGCCAATAGGTTCGAACATGCTTACGCCATTAGGATTGATATTACCACCTGCAGCAATTCCCATTCCGCCTTGAGTAATAGCTCCCAGGTCAGTAATAATATCACCAAACATATTTCCGGTTACGATCACATCAAACCATTCAGGATTTTTTACCATCCACATACAAGTTGCATCTACATGATAATATTCACGGGTAATATCAGGATAATCTGCTTTTCCAATTTCATGGAAAGCTCTTTCCCAAAGATCATACACATAAGTTAATACATTTGTTTTTCCGCAAAGGGCAAGTGTTTTTCTTCTATTTCTCTTTCTTGTATAGTCAAATGCATATCTCAAGCAACGTTCAACTTGTTTTCTGTTATATACCATACTTTGGACAGCCACTTCATCTTGAGTCCCCTTCATGGTAAATCCGCCAATACCAGTGTATAATCCGCCCGTATTTTCACGCACTACCACGTAGTCGATATGTTCAGGGCCTTTATCTTTTAAAGGTGTAGGAACTCCAGGGTATAATTTTACAGGACGTAAATTAATATATTGATCAAGGTCGAAACGTAATTTTAGTAATATTCCTTTTTCAAGAATTCCTGGTTTTACATCAGGATGCCCAATAGCTCCCAAAAAAATAGCATCATGTTTTTTTAACTCTTCAGAAGCATTTTCAGGTAGAACTTCTCCGGTCCTTAAATACCTGTCTCCTCCAAAATCATAATTTGTGAAGTTTAATGTGAATCCGAATTTTGATGCTGCCGCTTTTAATACTTTAACACCCTCAACAACAACTTCAGGGCCTGTTCCGTCGCCAGGTAGAACTGCAATATTGTACGATTTGCTCATAATAGTAGAAATTTAATTTTGTTTCCGATTAAAAAGACGCAATGTTAAGGATTAATTTTCTTATTTTCAAACTTTAATATAAGCAGCCAATAAATTATTTTTATAGTCCTGTATTAAAGTTAATTTAATGATTTACAGGAATATTTATATTTCTATTAAAACTGAAGTATGGATTTTTTTATAAGAATAAAATTAATTATTCGTCCTTTTAGAATAAATGTATAATATTTGCAACTGGCCATTAATTTTTAACCTAATTTTAAAGCCATGAGAATTATACAATTCTTAATTTTGACGCTTTTATTTTTTAGTATATCCATATGTTGTAATAATCCAAGTAATTTCTCTAATAATTCTCCAAATGATATTAATAATCAACTAAAAGAAATCCAAGATAGAGTATATTTTCTTGGCAATGATATTTTCAAATTTTGGTTAAAGAATGGACCAGATAAATTAAACGGAGGATTTTACGGGACTTTAGATAAAAATGGTAAGCCAATATCACCCAACAATAAAGGAATTATTGCCATGTCGAGACATCTTTGGGGATTTTCAACCTGGTATGAACTAAAAGAACAAACTCCAGAGGTAAAAAAAATATGCGATGATCTGTACCATTACATTATAGAACATTTTTATGATCCCGTTACAAATGAATTCTTTTGGATGGTTGATGAAAAAGGAAAGGTAATTGACCAAAAAAAACCATTATATGCTGAATCATTTGCTATTTATGGTCTCGCTCAATATGCAAAGGTTTTTAACAATAGCGAGGCAACAATTTATGCTTTAAACTGCTTTAAGGCCATTGATAAAAGAGCCCATGATTCAAATCATGGTGGTTATGATCAGACTAACGAAACTGATTGGATTATTCAAGGTGCTGAAAAAGAAACAAATACCCATATTCATATTCTAGAATCATTTACTATTTTATATGAATTGACCAATGATAGTCTTGTTAAGGAACGTCTGGAAGAGATGCTGCATATAGTTACTTTTAAAATAGTGCAGCCCGAGGGCTATGCTCATTTACAATTCAATAAAGACTGGTCTCTAGTTGGAGATAATACTGTTAGCTACGGACATGATATAGAAACATGCTGGTTGCTTTACGAAGCCGCAAAGGTTTTAAACAAGGAAAACGATTCATTAATTCTTAATCAAATTATTAAATTAGGTACACATTCTGCAAATGAGGGTTTTGATGAAAAAAATGGTGGATATTTTGATCATGGCATTCCAGGGATAAAAGTAACTGATAGTACAAAAGTTTGGTGGATTCAGTCTGAAAGTTTATCAGGATTATTAAGGTTATATATTTTAACTAAAAATGAAATTTGGTTAGATAAATTACAGAAAACATTAAATTGGATAGAACAAAGCCAGATTGACAAAAATACTGGTGAATGGTACTGGGATATCAATGCCAAAGGAAAAACTGTAACTACTTCAAATCTAGGTAATGAATGGAAAACATGTTATCATAATCTAAGGTCGTGCATTTTTATAGAAAAGTGGATAAATTTTGAATTATTTAATAATTAATTGTTTGTCACCTTATTTTTAAAATTAAGAAAGATTTACTTTTATATAGAATTATTAACTTTAAAAAATTAACGATTTAAAAAAGAACTATGAGAATTTTCTTTTCTATAGTAATATTCATTTTTACATTTTCAATTAACTTATATTCTCATATTAATTCTATTAAATTTAAGCATTTATCTGTTGTCAATGGGCTTTCCCAAAGCTGGGTACGCTCAATATGTCAGGACAATCAGGGATTTATATGGATCGGAACCTACGATGGTTTAAATAGGTATGATGGTTATAATTTTAAAGTGTATAAGCATAGCTTAACATCTAAAAATACTATTTCAAATAATACTATTCTTGTAATATATAAAGATCATGAAGGGTATATATGGATTGGTACATCTTACGGACTAAATTTATATAATAATGAAAAAGACGATTTTATAACATTTCCCGAAATTGGTAATGACTATATAAATGATCTGGCAAGAGATAAAGATGGTATATTATACATTGCAACTAACCAGGGATTTAAAGTATTTAACCCCAAAACAAAAGAAACAAAAAACTATCAAATTTTAGAAGAAATAAATTTTTCAAAAAGCATTGCTATTATTTATAAAATTAAGATAGATAGAAATAACAATATATGGATAGCAAGCACAAAAGGGATCTACTGGTATAACAAAAAAGATCAAAAATTAGAGGCTTTGCCTTGTAAATTTAAGTATAATGCCCGAAGTATTGAATTTGATCGTATGAACAGACTTTGGATTGGAACTCAAAACATTGGATTACTAATTTATTCCTATGATTTAAATAATCCGGATAAAGGTAGTATTCAACAAATAAAACATAATTCAAATAATTCAAAAAGTTTGAGTGATGGAGCAATTATAAGCTTATTAGCTGATAAAAACGATTTATTATGGATTGGGATCGAAAATGGCGGGCTCGATATTCTTAACCTTATTAATTTTCATCCATCTTATCCGGATTTTATTCATATTAAATACGATGCATTAAACAATGCAAGTATTAGCAGTAATTCCATATATACCATATATGAAGATATAAATGGCAGCATTTGGGTTGGAACATACACTAATGGACTTAATATCTATTATAAATATGGGAGTAATTTTAACTACATTTCTCATATAAAGTATATTCCTGACAGTGACAAAGGTTTATCAGGAAATATTGTAAATGTTATCCAGAAAAAAGATGAACAATTATGGATTGGTACAGAAGGTGGATTAGATATTTATAATATTAAAACTCAAAAATTTACTCATTTTTCACATCAACCGAAAGTTAATAATTCGTTAAGTGCTAATTCAGTATGGGCAATACATTTTGATGAAAACGAAAAAGTATGGATTGGGACCTGGGCAGGAGGTCTAGACTTACTAAATATCAAAAATAATAACTTCATTCATTATAATTATAATCAGCAAGATGCAAATAGTATTGGTGCAGATAATATCTTTTATATTTTAGAAGATTCCTTTAGCAATTTCTGGATTGCAACTATGGGGGGAGGATTAAATTTATTTAATAAAAAAACCAACACTTTTAAAAAATATGTTCATGATGTAAACGATAATAATACAATAGCATCAAATTGGGTTAGGGCAATATTTGAAAGCAGCTATGGTGAGCTTTGGGTGTCGAATACCCTTTCGGTTGATATCTTTGACAGAAAAAATGAAAAATTTATACACTTTTATCATATTTCTGATGATTCAACTTCAATTAGTCATAATGGAGCCCAATATATTTTTGAAGATAGTAAAAGAACCATTTGGCTTGGAACCGAAAATGGATTGAATTATTTTAATAGAAATGACTCCACTTTTGTATATTATTTAGAAAAAGATGGCTTGCCAAATAACTCAATAAAAGCCATACTTGAAGATGATAATGGTAATTTATGGTTAAGTACAAATAAAGGAATAAGTAAGTTTAATCATGGGATTAATCTTCCCAAAAAACCCGTTTTTAAAAACTTCGATATAAGTGATGGATTACAGGATAATGAATTTAGTAGAAGATGTGCCTACAAGGATGAGAACGGGATGATGTATTTTGGTGGAATAAATGGTTTAAATTATTTCCATCCTGACAGTTTAAAAATAAATCCTTTTATACCGGAAGTTGTAATTACTTCATTTTCAATTAATAATAAACTAGTTCAGGTAGATGGGGCAGATCAAATTTTATCGAAAAATATTAGCAACTCTGATAGAATAGTAATCCCGCACAAATACTCGGTAATAAGCTTTGAATATGTTGCCTTAAATTACATTGCTCCTGAAAAAAATCAATTTGCCTATTTCCTTGAAGGGTTCGAAGAAACATGGAATTATGTCGGAAATCAAAGAACAATTACTTATACTAACCTTAACCAGGGAGATTATACGCTCAGAGTAAAAGCTTCAAATAATGATAATGTCTGGAATAATATAGGAACCTCTTTAAAAATAACCATATTGCCTCCTTGGTATAAATCATGGTGGGCTTATTCATTATATGTCATACTCATTCTTATTACTTTATACTTATTTCGAAGATTTATTCTTATAAAAGCGAAATATAAACATGATATAAAAATGGAGCAGTTAGAAAAACAAAAACTAACTGAAATGAGCGATATGAAATCTCGTTTTTTTACTAATATTTCACATGAATTTAGAACACCATTAACACTAATACTTCAACCTCTTGAGCAATTGCTTTCTAAAACTAGAATAAATCCTGATTTAAAAAAGCAATATCAAATGATTCAAGGCAATGCAAAAAGATTGTTAAAACTAATAAACCAATTACTCGATTTATCAAAAATAGAAAGTGATTACCTAAATCTTGAGGTTGCAAAAGGTGATTTTGTGGAGAAAATTAAAACAATAATAGCGGCATTTAATTACAAAGCTGAGCAAAAATCTATTTCATTAAAATTCAAATCCTCTCATGAAAAATATATGGGATATTTTGATGGTGACAAATTAGAAAAAATAGTTTATAATTTATTATCCAACGCCTTTAAATATACATTAGAAATGGGTAATGTTTGGGTAATAATGAATATTCATGATAATGATAAGAATTCAGGCTACTTTAGTTTAAAGATAAAAGATGATGGGGTTGGAATAGAAGAAAAAAATATTCATAAAATATTTAGTCGTTTTTATCAAGTCAATAATAAGGAAATAAAAGATCATTCAGGTACGGGAATAGGATTATCATTAGTAAAAGGATTAGTAAATATATATCATGGTGAAATAGAAGTTACAAGCGAATTAAATAAAGGTACTGAATTTAATATAAAATTGCCTTATGATAAGAATTACTTTTCAAGTAATGAAATAATTGATTCAAAACCTATGGTTAATAGTTCAGAATCCTCCGACAATTTTTATATAGAGGTTGATAATAAAACAATTGATATAAATAAAAATATTGAGTCAATTAAAGAAAATTATATAAAAGAGATTTTATTAATCGTTGAAGATAATATTGAATTAAATAAAATATTATATAGTCATTTTAAAAAGAGCTATTCTGTATTTTGTTGTTATAATGGAAATGAAGGTTTGATAAAAGCGAAAGAAATAATTCCTGATTTAATAATAAGTGATATTATTATGCCAGAAATGGATGGAATTGAAATGTGTAAAATTTTAAAAATAGATGAGCTAACCAGTCATATTCCTATAATACTTTTAACATCACTTGCCGAAGAGGAAAATAAAATAAAAGGGACCGAAATAGGTTCCGATGCATATATACCTAAACCTTTCAATTTACAATTCCTAAATGCCAAAGTAAAAAACCTTATTGAATCAAGAAAAAAGTTGCGAAAAATATTCAGTAATACAATTCATATTAAACCACAAGAAATATCTATTACATCAGTTGATGAAAAATTTCTGAAAAAAGCGATTGCGCTAGTTGAAAAAAATATTTCAAACTCTGAATTTAATGTCGATTTATTTAGTAAAGAAATTGGATTAAGCCGGGCCCATTTACACCGAAAACTTATTAGCTTAACCGATCAACCTCCAAGTGGATTTATTAGAATAATGCGATTGAAAAGAGCAGCCCAATTAATGGTTGATGGGCAGCTCAATGTATCAGAAGTACTTTATGAAGTTGGCATTAAAAGTCGCTCCTATTTTGTTAAAAGTTTTAAAGAATCTTTTGGGCTTACACCAAAAGAATATGCAGAAAAAAATAAAAGCTTAAATTAATATCATAAAATAATCCATTACTTTTTTTTATTTGATTATAAATCATGCTTTTACGTTGTATAAACGCATAATTTTGAGACATTTGCAATTAATTTTCCACTCATTTAATTATCAATTATTTATTTTCTAATATTCTATTGAATTGAAATTTGAGACATTTCAGATGATTTTTAATACATTACAGCATATTATAGTTTAATATATTCCTTACGTTTATTCCAAAATTTGAATTGTAAATAATATATAATTCCATATACTAAACCTAAATTTTTAATCCAATGAAAAAGATCTTACAAACAAGTAGTAAAAAATCACGAAGAAAAAAAATTAGCCAATCAATGCTGATTTTCTTTTTCTTTATAAATTTTTTAAACGCAAATTCTATTGATCCAAAATCTGAGATTATTTCTTCACAGCAAGAAATAGTTACAGTTACAGGAACAATTGTAGATGCAAATACTGGGGAAGCCTTACCTGGAGTATCAATTTTAGTAAAAGGTACTTCATTTGGCACAATTACCGACCTGGATGGAAAATATACCATCGAAACTAATTCAGATGCAACGCTTATTATTAGTTTTATGGGTTATATTAATCAGGAAATTCCGGTGAAAAACCAAAAAGTTATTGATGTCTCATTAAAAGAGGATGTTATTGGCCTGGATGAAGTTGTTGTTGTTGGTTATGGGGTTCAAAAGAAAAGCGACCTTACCGGTGCCGTTGCATCTATCTCGAGCGAACAATTAACTGAAATGCCAGTAATCGGTGTTGACCAAGCCCTTCAAGGGCGGGCAGCCGGAGTAAGTGTAACTCAAAACACGGGTATGCCAGGAGGTAGAGTTTTTATACAAATTAGGGGTATATCATCAATTAATGGTACCGAACCTTTAGTTTTGATTGATGGAGTTCGTGGTAGTCTTTCGGATTTAAACCCTGGAGATATTGCTTCCATTGAAGTATTGAAAGATGCCTCATCAGCAGCTATTTATGGAGCATCTGGAGGTAATGGTGTTATTATTGTGACAACTAAAAAAGGTGAGAAAGGGAAATTAACAGCAAATCTCAATTATTATTTTGGTACGCAGTCACCGTGGAAAAAAATGAACATAATGAACGCTGATGAATATGGTCAAGCCATGAACATGATAAAAGCTACAAATGGTCAGGAATTATTTATGGAGCCTGGCACAAAATTAGATAACTATGATTGGCAAGATATTATGTTCAGAGATGCTAAAACCCAGAATTGGGATTTTTCAGTATCTGGGGGTACTGAAAAATCAACTTATTTTGTAAGTGGAAATTATCAAATACAAGAAGGGATTTTAGCAAATAGTGACTACGAAAAAATTAGTATTAGAGCTAATTCACAACACGATCTTGGAAAAATGATAAAATTTGGAGAAAACTTGTCTTTTATTAAAACTAAAAATGTTGGTTATGAAGAAGATGTTTTCCAAGACGAATGGGGTACAAATATGAGACCCATTCTTGAGATGCCACCTTATTTAGCCCCGTATGATGCTAATGGCAATTGGATAGTAAGTCCAAGAGGAGATGAAAATCCTAAAGTTGAAGAGGATGTAATGGATAAGGTTAAAAACAAATACTCAGGTGATGGTAATATTTATATTAATATTATGCCATTTAAAGGTTTGACCCTTACATCAAAATTGAATGCTTACACAAATTTTGAAGTCAAGGACGAATTTTTTAAAGTATACTTTTATAATGCTGAAACACAAAACGAACATAGCTATGTTACTAAATCTATCGGTCAAGAAACTGGATGGGAATTACAAAATATAATAAACTACGAAACAACTTTAAATAACCATAGCATTGAGCTTATGGGTGGTTATGAAGCATTAAGTTCAAAATACGAAGATATGGGTGGTCGACGAGATTATCTTATTGATGAATCACCTGAAATGAGGTATTTTGATGCTAGTACTAATGACACTTTAACACTTCAAATTGTAAATGGAGGTGGTTGGGAACAAAGTTCATATGCAACATTCGGGAGATTAAATTATAACTATAAAAGCAAATACTTACTTACGGTTAATATTAGAAAAGATGTTTCATCACGTTTTGGGCCTGATTATAATTCCGGAATATTTCCATCATTTTCACTGGGATGGAAATTCTCTGAAGAGGAGTTTATGAAAAATATGGGGCTTTTTAGCTTTGGTAAATTTCGATTTGGTTATGGTCAAAATGGAGCAAATGCTCCTGGAAGGTATGCTTACTACGCTAATATAAGTCAAACAATTGGTGCATTTTCTTATATTTTCGATGGAACAAATCAGTCAAAACCTGGTGCAGCACTAATTCAAATGCCAAACCCTGAAATGAGATGGGAGGCTGTTGTTATGACAAATATTGGGTTAGACTTAGGTTTACTTGAAAATAAAATCAACTTATCTGTTGATATATTCGAAAAACATAATGATGGAATGCTCATTTACCAGTCACTTCCTGCAAATGTAGGAATGTTTCAAGCATCCACTTGGGCAAGTCAATTAGGTGGCGATGCAAGACCAATTACTAATATAGGTAAAATCTCAAATAAAGGTATTGACGCTACTATAGGTTATAAACAGATTTTTGGTAATTTAAGTTCTAACTTCGATTTTAATTTTAGTGTTGTTAAAAATGAGGTTATTGATTTAAATGGTGACTCTTCATTATTTGGAGGAAGTGTTGGAGTTGACCTTAAAAATTTAACTTATACTGTTGAAGGACAACCTGTTTCTCAGTTCTGGGGTTTCGAAACAGATGGTCTATTCACTTGGGATGATGCTACTTTAGACGAAAATGGAGAACCATATATTTGGAACCAACCTTTTACATTTAAAGCTAACGGTGATACCGCTTATGCACAAAATAAAGCAAAACCTGGCGATTTTAGATATGTTGACAGAAATAATGATGGGAAAATCGATGCTAATGACAAAACTTATATTGGTAACCCAATTCCAAAATTTATTTTCGGATTCTCAACTAACCTGCAATATAAAAATTTTGACTTCAATTGTTTTTTCGAAGGTAAATTAGGTCATCAATTATTTAATGCTGCAAAGTTTTGGTTATTAAAACAAGACGAAGAAACTAATAAAATAACTGATTTTTTAGATCAATACCACGAAGATCTATATGATTTAGATGGCAATCTTATTTTTGCAGCTAATTACGATACTGATCTTCCAAGAATAGACCCTCAATCGCAAAATCAAAATTTCACCAATGTGTCCGATTTCTATATTGAAAGTGGATCATATGTAAGATTAAAAAACATACAAATTGGTTATACTATTCCTTTAAATATAACTGAAAAAGCAGGTGTGGAAAGACTTCGTATTTATGTAGGTGCTAAAAACCTATTAACCTTTACAAAATATACAGGTTTTGACCCTGAAATTGGTAGTACCAATTTGATAGAACAAGGTATTGAAAATGCGGGTACTTATCCACAAAGCAAAACATTTTTAATTGGAGCTAATCTTCAATTTTAACTATTTAATTTTTAATTGATTATAAATTATAAAATTTAATTATGAAAACAATAATAAAATACATTGGCATAACATTAATAGCTTTGCTAGTAAACTTATCTTGTAGTGAAGAGTTCGTAGAAACAAAACCTATAGCTTTAGCATCCGAAGCATCATTTTATACAAGTATGGTAGCCGCAGAAATGGCTACAACTGTATGTTATTCAAATTTTTGTCATGAAAAAGTATGGGATTTAAGTATAATGATGGCTTTAGGAAGTATCTCCTCTGATGAAGCTGAAGCCGGTGCTGGAGGAAAAGATGATGTTAAACATTATCAGCGTATTGATCAGTTAACCCACTCACCTGCTGAGCCTGAAGTGTTATTATGGCCGTACGGAAATTTGTACCGAACAATTAACTATTGTAATGTAGCAATGGAAAAATTACCATTAATAAATGCTAAAATGGACAAAACATATGATGCTAATAAAATAAACAAATTTTTAGGTGAAGCAAGATTTTTAAGGGCATTTAATCATTTTAAACTTCTTGAAATTTTTGGAGGAATACCAATAATTGATCATGTATTAAGCCCGGATGAATATGTAAGACCTAGAAATTCAATATCCGAAGTATTGAATTTTTGCAAATCAGATTTAGAAATCGCTATTGAATCACTTCCAACAAAAGCTGAATGGGGGCCTGATAATGTAGGCAGGGCATCAAAAGGTGCAGCGCAAGCCCTAATGGCCAAAGTTTATTTATATGAATCATCATATGCTAATTATTATCCCGGTGATGAAAGATTTACTGGATGCGTTCAAAAATGGGATTCTGCTTTATATTGGGCTGAAGAAGTAATGAAACCTGAAAATGGGTATAAATTAGTTGGAATTGATGGCGAAAGATGGCTTACTTGGAGAGATAAAGATGGTACAGCTAACACAGGTGGATATCAAGTAATATTTATGGTTGCCGGGGATAATAATGAAGAAGGAATATTTGAAATTCAGTATGCAAATGATAGTAAAGCAAATTTTCCATCAAGGGGTAATGGGGTAACTAATTGGTGTGGTGTTAGAAGATTACAAAATTTGGATCCAGCTCTACAAGCTTCTAATCCTGATGGAGTTGAAAGCTTTGGCTGGGGATGGTGGTGTCCTACCGATTTTCTAGTCAGTCAGTATGAAGCAGGTGATCCTCGTTATAAAGCAACTGTAATGGAAGAAACAGACTCTCTTTTATGTTATTTAGGCAGTGATGGTGGTGTAAAATGGCGAAATCCAAATTTTAACATCTTAAGGGCTGGAACGGGACTTCACAGGGCAACAAGAAAATACGAAGCCTCAATTGATGAATTCTGGGGTGGAAAAAGTAATTGGCAAAATGGTCCTGTAAATATGAAGCTTATACGATTTGCAGATGTAGTACTTTGGGCCTCTGAAGCCGCTATGATGTTGAATAATAATGACAAAGCTCTTGAATATATTAACATGGTAAGAACAAGGGCAAGAATGAGCGGTAACACTGATTCCCCAGCTGATTTAACCGGAATTATTACTCTTGATAATATTATACATGAACGTTTAGTTGAACTCGCATTGGAAGGATTTAGGTTTTGGGATCTTGTAAGATGGAATAAAGCTGTTGAATATCTTAATCACACATTAGCTAATGGAGATCAGGTAATATTTGAATCACCAAGAAATGATTTCTTCCCTATACCTGAACTAGAAATTGGACTAAGTGGGGGAGTAATTGAGCAAAATCCAGGTTGGTAGTAATACTAAATTATATAATGAAACGTAGTTGATTATTAAAGATGAATCAACTACGTTTTTTTAACAAAAAATTTATACTTTACATAATAAAAATATTTAAAATAGATAAATCCTATAATTTTCACACTTATACTTTTATAAAAATTATATAAAATACCTAAAAAAAATGTTAAGTAAATAATACTTTGCCTTTTAAGGTGTTAACATAAAAAATATCCAATTTTAAATTAAAAAATCAATGCTATGATACATAAAAGCATACATCTGAGACATATGAAATAAAAAAATAAACCACTTAATAATAAAACAATTAAAAAAAATCTATAAAATTGATCAAGAATAAATAAACTTATAAATTGCC
>CAZBZX010000049.1:0-15187 GCA_964496465.1 uncultured Bacteroidales bacterium | reverse complement strand
AATGCAATGCCTCATTGGGATTTGGCAACAAAATACAAATTATTTGATTTTGATTTAGGTACAAAACTTACTGGAGCAGGATTCCCTGTTTATACAGGTAAAGGAGCTAAATTACAGCGTGCTTTAATTAGTTTTTTTCTTGATAGGGCTATCGAAGCAGGTTATTTGGAAGTAATCCCGCCACTAGTTGTAAATGAAGATTCAGGTTTTGGAACTGGCCAATTGCCTGATAAAGAAGGTCAAATGTACCATTGCCAGCTGGATAATTTTTATCTGATCCCAACAGCTGAAGTACCAGTAACTAATTTATATCGCGATGTAATTTTAAATGCATCTGATTTTCCTATTAAAAATGTGGCGTACACTCCTTGTTTTAGAAGAGAAGCTGGATCTTACGGAAAAGATGTTCGAGGATTAAATAGGGTTCACCAGTTTGATAAAGTGGAAATTGTCCAAGTTCAACATCCTGATAAATCGTACAACACGTTGGAAGAAATGGTCAATCATGTGGAAAGCCTGGTAAAATCACTGAATTTACCTTATCGGATTGTTCAATTGTGTGGTGGAGATATTAGTTTCGCTTCTGCCTTAACATATGATTTTGAGGTATTTGCAGCTGCCCAGGGAAAATGGCTGGAAGTAAGTTCTGTTTCTAATTTTGAGAATTTTCAGTCAAACAGATTAAAATTGCGGTTTAAAGAAGAAGGAGCAAAAGGTACCACTTTAGCCCATACATTAAATGGAAGTGCCTTAGCCCTACCCAGGATTGTCGCAGCAATTCTGGAAAATAATCAAACTGATCAGGGAATTATTATTCCTGAAGTATTGGTTCCCTATACAGGTTTTGAGATTATAAATTAATCTTCAAAGATTATTTATAAAAATTTTCAAAATTCAGGTGGGCAACTTTTTCCCTTGTGTCAACACTTAACAAATCTATTAATCGATAGATTGCTAAATAAGCCTCATAATCTTCCATTCCATATCCTGAATCAGTAGAAATTAAAAATTTATCAGGAAAATCTTCAATTACTTCAACATAATCCTCAATATCATAGCTGCTTTCATTATTAAAAGCGTCAAAACCAGCAAAATAATCAATGTATAGATTATCATGTTTTTCTAATAATCCTCTAATAAACCTGGGTGAAGAAAAGGCATTCGCATGGGCGAAAATAAATATCGTTTCAGGAAATGAATCACAGGCTACTTCTAATTTATCAATTGGATTTCCAAAAGGAGGATCAATATGTAAAAGTATAGGTTTATTATACTTGGCACATAATTCATAAACTTCAGGAAATAGCCCATCCATCGGATGATTCCCTTTCCACTCTACATTTGAAACAACAGGTGAATTTGTAGAAGTTGCAACAACTTCACCAATTCCAACAAACCCCTTGTCGAAATTTCTTTTTACCTCTTCAAGGCCACTTTCTTCTCTTATATTTAACGCACACATAAATGGGTAAAACCTGTCAGGATGCTCTTTATAAGCTTCAAATGTTAATTTATCTTCCTCAATTCCTTTTGACTGAGAAATATAACCCCCGAATAATACTATCTTATCAATGCTATATTTATTCCATAATGTTCTCATTGATTTCTTCCACCTTGGTGAATCATGATTATGGGCATCAATAATTACTAGATCATCATATTTCTTTACTAAATCAAGTAATTCAACTTCTTCATCTGATTTTTTGCATCCGCTTATAAATAAAATTACAAATACAAATAATGAAAATAGTTTAAAATACATTTTCATATTTCTTTATTTAAGAATTACAATTAAGACATTGCAATGTCAAAATACCATTACAAATTACTAAAAATTGATAAAACTACATTTAGATGCATTAAATAATTTATATCTTTCGAACAGCAGAATTTTATTATGATAAATTCCCAAAAATCATACCTGTATGCCGGAATTACCATTTTATGCTGGAGTACAGTGGCAAGTGCTTTTAAATTAGCATTGAATGAAATTTCGATTTTTTCACTTTTATATATTTCAATTTTAACTTCATTTTTTGTCTTATTCTTCTGTATTCTTTTCCAGAATAAACTTTTACACATAATTAAGCTACCTTTAAAAAGCATTGCTATGTCAATGCTATTAGGCTTGCTAAATCCATTTTTGTATTATATTTTGTTATTTAAAGCATACTCCATACTTCCCGCTCAAATTGCACAACCCATAAATTTTATCTGGCCAATTATATTAGTTCTTTTATCGATTCCATTGCTTAAATCAAAAATCACTATGAAAATAATTTTAGCAATGATTATTAGTTTTTTAGGAGTATTTATTATATCAATGCAGGGAAAATTTACTTCAATACATTGGGCTAATCCTAAAGGAATAGTCATTGCACTAAGTACAACAATTATTTGGGCATTATTCTGGTTATTAAATTTAAAAGATAAAAAAGATGCTGAAATTAAACTTTTCTTAAATTTTCTAACAGCTTCAATTATTATTATTTTCATTTCATTACTTACAAAAAACAACCATGTAATTACTACAAACGGTCTATTTTATTCTATTTATATAGGTTGTTTTGAAATGGGATTTGCCTTTATTTTCTGGATGAGAGCTCTTGAATATGCTGATTCAACTGATAAAATAAGTAACCTGATTTATTTAACCCCGTTTCTATCGTTAATTGTAATTCATTTTGTTTTGGGAGAAAAAATATTCTTAACTACTTTTATCGGATTAGTATTAATTATTACAGGAATCTTTTTACAGCAATATTCAAGAAAAAAACAAATTGATTAAAGAAAAAATTATATTAGGTATTGATCCTGGGACAACAATTATGGGGTATGGATTAATCGAAATTAAAAACAACAATGCCTCGTTGATCAATTTAGGAGTAATTGAATTAAAAAAATATGCGAATCATTTTGTAAAACTTCAGAAAATATATGACCGTATTGTACAATTAATTGACTCTTATCACCCTGATGAGCTGGCTATTGAAGCTCCATTTTATGGGAAAAATGTACAATCAATGCTAAAGCTGGGAAGGGCGCAAGGTGTCGCAATTTCTGCAGCACTATCAAGATCACTCCCAATTTTTGAATATGCCCCGCGTAAAATAAAAATGGCAATAACAGGAAAAGGAAATGCATCGAAAGAGCAGGTGGCCGCAATGCTTCAGCGAATATTAAATATTAAAGAATTACCCAAAGACCTTGATGCCACTGATGGACTGGCAGCTGCAATGTGTCATTATTTTCAGATTAATGTACCTAAAGTAAAATCTGAATTTAAAAGTTGGAAAGATTTTATTAATAAAAATCCAGGTAGGGTTAAGTAATAATATTAATCAGTAATCAGTAATCGGTAATCGGTGGTTTTAAAGGGCTTTCTTAATTTGCTCTGCAATTTCATTAAATTCTTCAGGAGTAAATTTAAGTTTTGGATTTGAAAAATGGGTATCCGATTCTTTGTCTAAAGGAATAAGGTGTATATGTGCATGGGGGACTTCTAATCCTAGTACAATAATAGCAACCCTTTTACACGGAACCACTTTTTCGATGGCTTTGGCAACTTTTTTTGAAAAAACCATAATTTCTTCAAGAATATTATCATTAAGGTCAAAAAAATAATCCACCTCCATTTTAGGGACAACCAGTGTATGCCCTTTTTTTAAAGGATTAATATCTAAAAAGGAATAAAAATTGGCATCCTCTGCAATTTTATTGGAAGGAATTTCTCCCGCAATTATTTTTGAAAAGATGGTTGCCATGATAACTAATTATAATGAAATTTCCAATAACTCAAATCGTATTAAACCTGATGGAACTTTAACCTCAACAATATCACCAACTTTTTTGCCAATTAATCCTTGTGCAATTGGTGTACTAACAGAAAGTTTCCCGGATTTTAAATCAGCTTCACTTTCTGATACTAGCAAATATTGCATA
Source organism: uncultured Bacteroidales bacterium (assembly GCA_964496465.1). Taxonomy (GTDB): domain Bacteria; phylum Bacteroidota; class Bacteroidia; order Bacteroidales; family CAYFUP01; genus CAZBZX01. The sequence goes on along the minus strand of CAZBZX010000049.1, from coordinate 11,245 downwards.
ACAGCATTATTTGACATGTTTTTAATTTTAACCTTATTTAAAATTTGAACAGTATGTGTATCAATTTTCGATTCATCAATTACCCTGCAATTGGCAATTGTATCTTTAAGCTTTGAAATACGCAATTCCAATAACCCTTGTGCTTCTTTTGCTGCATCATATTCAGCATTTTCTGATAAATCACCCTTATCCCTTGCTTCAGCTATTTGCGCTGATATCTTAGGCCTTTCGATCCTTGTTAAACGCTCAAGCTCCTCTTTAAGTCTATGCAAGCCTTCCTCAGTTAAGTATGCAACATTTGCCATTTTTCTATACTTTAAAATTCTGATAAAATAAAAAAGAATCCCTGCATAATTTAACTGGAACTCTTTTCGTTACAAATATAGGAAAAAAAATTAATTATCCTCAAATCATTGTAAACAAACTAATTATTCTTTTTAATATTCTTTTCGATTAAGTATTTCCGAAAAAATTATTGCTTCCTTTATATTAAATTCTTTTATATTAAATCTATTATCTTCTAATTGTTCAATTAATAATTGTTCTTCACTATTATAACTAAAATTTCCAATTGCGCTAACCCCTTCTTGAGTATAAGAATCAAGTTCCGATACAGGCAAATCAAGTTCCGAAACAGGCGAATCAAGTACTTCTTGCTCTTCTTCATCAACAACAGGTTCAACTTCTTCTTCAATTTCTTCTATTTCTTCTGGCTCATCTTCCTTTGCTTCATTAAACATTTCAAAAAAGTCATTGATATCAACTCTTTTTTGTTCGTATGCTGGCCGTTTAATTTCTGACGAACTGTTCTGAGGAGCTTGTTCGTTTTGTTGTTGTTGTCTTTGCCAGGCTTCTCTTTGTTGTTGCTGTAATTTTTTTTGTTTTTTCCCAAAAACACTTACTAATATTGATATAGCAACAACTATTATATAAAACCAGGTTTCAGCATCCATAGTATATTGTAATTTTTATCTAAATTTAACGTTTCAAATAAAATATTATTCTGTTGAAATATAATATACCAAAAGTAAGCATTTTTTCGATTTTAATTGCAATTGCATTATTGAATTTAAAATGTGATAAAAAGGAAGACTTTTATTTTCCATATGTTAAAGTTGATATGATGCTTAATATATACACCGACCTATTTGATTTAGGGAACCTTAGTGCAAAAGCCTATCCGGATAATGGCATTGGAGGAATAATTATATTCAAATACGAACCAAATTACTTTGCCTTCGATATGGCCTGCACACATGAAATTCCAGATAAAGTTTGTTCTATTGAAGAATATAATAATAGTTCAATTGTTTGGAAATGCCCTTGCTGTAATTCAAGATTTACCATTGATATTTCAGGAATTGCATATGTGAGTAATGACGGAGGTCCTGCAAAGCATAGCCTGCAAAGTTATCATACTTACACTGATGGTACTTATGTATATGTTAGTAATTAATTTATTGCTTTGTTAAATAAACCGCTTCATAACCGGGTGCAGGAGAAATAACCAATCCTTTACCAATGATTTTATATTTATATTTCCCATCAATTAACGTAAAATTATTGGCACTTGCTCCCGAAATAGTAATAGTATTGTTTGCATCGAGCGACCAACTGGCAGTTTCCTGCTTGTTAACCAACCCGCCTGTTTGATTGTCAATAGCTTTATAAGAAATTGAAACAGTATTTTCCGTAAATTTAAGGCTGCTATTCATATCACTGCTAATTGTGTTGGTAAGTCCTCCAGACTCAATTTCATAAGTCGTTTTATAAATGCTTACCCACTCACCTATTAATGTTTCAGTATTTCCGCCAAAATATGCCCCAATCATCATAATAGTTAAATTCTCTCCTTCATGAAAGGCTATACTTTGCTCTTCAATTATACTTTTATATGTATTCCCGCCCAAAGTATATGGTAATTCATCCAAAGCATCAGATCCTTCAAAACTTGTTTTTAAAATTGTAGTAGTGATCAAATTCTTATCAGCATCATACTTATAGGTTGCTTCCTCAACAGTTTCCCATTCATTATTAATCTCCAGCTGCTGGGTCATATTTGTTTTTGTAAAAATATACTTTATATTACTATATTCCCATGTACCTTCAAGCGATGGTTTCTCTTCTTCTTCATCTTTTTTGCAACTTGTAAGGGCAATAAATGATGATAAAATAACTATTAAAATAAAATATCCTTTTAATTTCATCATTGTTATAATAATTATTGAATGCCTACTCTTAAGCTTTTCGGTTTACGCTCCGTACTCTATTTATGGATTTTCCGGTATCTCCGACTATTCAATTATCTTAAAACTTTTACACCAAAATAATACTTTATTTCTAAAAAATGAATGAAATGGATAAGAATTTATACTATTAGAACTATAGTCAGCTTCCCAACATTATCAAAAATATTCCGGCTAATATGCCGAATAAATATATTGCTTTTCTTTTTATATTAACTTCTTTAAATAATATCCCACCCATAAAAAAAGCAATTACCACTCCACTCCTTCTAATTGGAGATATAATTGAAACCAGCGAATCTGAACAACTCAACGCGTAAAAATATAAAAAATCAGAAATTAGCAAGCAACCACTAATTAATGGAATCCCCCATTTCCAGGTAAAAGGAAATTTCTTGCGGATAGGATACCATATTAAAAGGATAAGAGGAATTAATAATATTACCTGATAGAAAGTAAACCATGCCTGAACAGCCATTCTATCAATGCTTAACAGTAAATATTTATCATATAAGGCACTTATAGCGCCTGTGATTGTTGCCCCAATAATACACCATATCCATTTATTCTTCCTGAAAGATATTCCTTCAAGTTTACCGGCTATTGAAAATCCATAAAATGAGGCTATTGTTACAATAACTCCAATCCATTGCATCCTATTTAATTTTTCTGAAAATAGTGTAACTGCCCCAATTAATACCCAAAATGGAGCTGTTGCCCGAATTGGCGACACGATGGTAATTGGCAAATGTCGAATGGCAAAATAAGCTAATGTCCAGGAAGTTACTACAATAATAGATTTTATAAATAATAAAAAGTGTGTATGAAAACTAATCTGAGGTACATATAACAACACTTTTTGCATAAATTCCGGTGATACATTCGATAGTATAAAAATTGGAACAAAAATGATCAAGGATGTTAACGAAGCAAAAAACAATACAGGAATAACTGCATTATTATTTAGCATATGCTTTCTAATAAGATCATAAATACCTAAAAATAAAGCCGAAAATAAGGTTAAATATAACCACATATTATACAAAATTTTTAAACCCAATAATTGAGGAAAATTAAGTTTTTATTTCTTAAAACTTACCTGCGAAATGCTAGTAAAGGTATTAAAAACTTTTACTTTAAGATAGGAAGTGAAAATTAATCACTTTAATTAATTCACTAAAATTATCAATGAATTGTATGTATATTAATAAAAATTTATCTTTATCGACTTTTACTAATAAATTGTAATGATGGAAAACTCACTGAATTCTATAATGAAAAAGAATGATAAACGAGTAATTAATGCATGGGCTTCCTATGACTGGTCAAACTCGGTTTATAATCTTATTATCACAACAGCCATTTTCCCTATCTTTTATAGCGCAGCAACCAGGGAGGCTTTTGGAGGGGAAATGATCCAATTCTTTGGCATTACAATTAAAAACACTGTTTTATTTACCTATGCCATATCATTTTCATTTTTAGTAATTGTGTTTACTTCCCCTATATTATCAGGTATTGCCGATTATGCCGGAATTAAAAAACGATTCATGAAATTCTTTACATATTTGGGTTCAATAGCATGTATTAGCTTATATTTTTTTAATGGTAAAAATGTTGAATATGGTATAACATGTTCAGTCCTGGCAAGTATAGGTTATGCCGGTTCGTTGGTTTTTTATAATGGATTTTTGCCTGAAGTTGCTTCTCCTGACAGAATGGATAAAGTGAGTGCCAAAGGATTTGCAATGGGATATATTGGAAGTGTTATTCTATTAATTGCAAACCTTATTTTTATTCTTAAACCTGACATTTTTGGTTTTAGTGGCGAAACTGCTGCTACGAAATTCGGATTTATTTTAGTTGGTGCATGGTGGATTGGATTTTCCCAAATTGCCTTTTATTATTTAAAAGACCAGCCAACTGGTAAAAAAATAACATCTGATGTATTTCGTAATGGGTTTAAAGAGCTAAAAGCAGTTTTTAATGCACTTAGCGAAAGAAAAGTAATGAAACGCTATTTATTTTCATTTTTAATCTACAGCATGGGAGTTCAAACCGTATTATTATTAGCCCCTTTATTTGCTGAAGCTGAAATAGGATTAGGTGCTTCTGAAATGATTCTGGTTGTTTTAATTCTTCAGATTCTGGCTATAGGTGGAGCCTATTTCTTTGCGTTTTTATCAAAAATACGAAATAATGGATTTGCTATAAGTGGCACCATCATTATTTGGATAATAATATGTTTATCAGGTTACTATTTAAAAGAAAAAATAACATTTTACATTATAGCAGGGATGCTAGGTATAGTGATGGGCGGAATACAATCTATTTCCCGTTCAACATATTCTAAATTAATTCCTGGCAAAACAAAAGATACTGCATCCTATTTTAGTTTTTATGATATTACTGAAAAAATTGCAATAGTTATAGGAACCTTCGCGTACGGTTTAATTGAACAAATTACTGGAAATATGCGATATAGTATGGTTTTTATGGCTATTTTCTTTATTACTGGTTTTATCATACTTCAGACTGCAGGATTAAAAAAGGAAACAAAAACTGAATAAATAAAAACTAAGAAAAATAATGGATTTTAAGGAAATAGGAACAACTGGATTAAAAATACCTGCTATAATTTTTGGTACCAGCGCCCTTGGAAATTTGTATCATGCACTGGATTTCAATATAAAACTGGAAATAGTTAAAGAATGTCTTAATTCATTTGAAGGACAGGTGGTATTTGATTCGGCAGGAAAATATGGAGCCGGGCTAGCTCTTGAAGAATTAGGTAAAATATTAAATAAACTTAAAGCTGATCCTGATCGGGTAATTTTAAGCAATAAGTTAGGTTGGCTTCGCACTCCTCTAACAGAAAAAGAACCTACTTTTGAAAAAGGCGTATGGTGTGAAATTAAAAATGATGCCGTTCAGGATATCAGTTACCATGGTATATTAAAATGCTGGGAACAAGGTAATGAACTACTTGGTGGAAAATATTTACCCCAGCTTTTGTCGGTTCATGATCCTGACGAATATCTTCAGGTTGCAAATAATGAAAAAGATAGAAAAAAACGATTTCAGGATATAATTGAAGCATATAATGCATTATCAGAACTAAAGGCAAATGGTAAAATAAAGGCTATAGGTGTTGGTGCCAAAAACTGGAAAATAATTCGAGAAATTCATAAACAAGTAAAACTCGACTGGGTTATGTTTGCCAATAGCATGACAATAATGAGGCATCCAAAAGATTTAATACAATTTATGGAGGAGTTGCATCAAATGAATATAGGCATTATAAACTCAGCAGTTTTTCATGCCGGATTTCTTACTGGCGGTGATTATTTTGATTATAAGCTTACTCGTCCTGAAACCCTTGAAAACAAAGCAATATTTAAATGGAGGGAAGATTTTTTTAATATCTGTAACCAGTTTAAAGTCCGGCCTTCTGATGCCTGTGTAGCATTTGGGATGACACCGCCCGGAGTTTTAAGTATTTCATTAAATAGCTCAAAACCTGACCGGATTAAGAATAATATTGATTCTGTTACAATCAAAATACTTGAAGAATTCTGGAAAAAAATGAAAGCATTAGGTCTTATAGACAGAGAATATCCTTATGTGTAGAGTAATTAAATTAAAAACAGCCTGATTAACTTAGATATATAATTTATGAAAAAGGGAAATTTAAATAATAATGGATATAATTTATTCAAGCGCTATTGTAAGACACTTGAATTAAAAAATGATTTAGTTTTTATTGAAGAATATAAAAAAATACATTCACCAAACGCTGCCTGGCCAGAAATTACCCAAGGTATGCGAGAAATAGGAATTCTAGACATGGAGATTTACATTTTAGGGACGCGCCTATTCATGATTATGGATACAGTTCCTGATTTTAACCATGATCAGGCAATGGCCAGACTTGCCGGTATGCCCCGTCAGGAAGAATGGGAAACTTTTGTTTCCAAATTTCAAAAAACCTCTTCCAATGCAAATGCTGATGAAAAGTGGCAACTTTTGGAACGGATATATAAGCTTGAAGAATAAAAATAACTTTAATCAAAATTTTCCTTTTTAATATTAATTGTTAAAGTTTATAAAACAGAAAAAAAATGAAAGCATTCGCAATAGAAAAGCAAGGAGTAATAACCACAATAGAAATTGATGAACCCAGGATGGAACCTACAGATGTGCTTATTGATATTAAGTATGTAGGCTTATGTGGAAGTGATTTAAATTCGTACAGGGGATTAATGCCCCTGGTAACACTTCCGCGTGTTCCTGGTCACGAAATTAGCGGGATTGTTATCGATAAAGGTGCCAATGTACCAGCAACAATAAACATTGGCGACCAGGTTACTGTTTCACCATATACAAATTGCGGAGTATGCCCTGCTTGCAAAGCTGGCCGGGTAAATACCTGTGAATTTAACAAAACCCTTGGTGTGCAGCGCGATGGTGCCCTTACAAAACAAATTGCTGTGCCTTTTGATAAAGTTTTTGTTAGTCAAATATTATCGCTTACAGAACTTGTATTAGTTGAACCGTTAAGTGTAGGATATCATGGTGCCAACCGGGGACATGTAAAGGAAACCGACACCGTTTTGCTACTTGGATGCGGAACTATTGGAATGGGGGCGCTTTTAGCATCGGTGCGAAAAGGGGCAACAGTTATCGCCCTTGATATTGATAATGAAAAACTAAGCCAGGCCAAAAAATTCGGGGCAACATTTACAATTAATTCATTAAAAGAAGATGCTCTTGCTGCTATTAAAAAAATTACAAATAATGAGGGGGTAAGAATTGCAATTGAAGCCGCCGGGAACCAGCAAACTTACAAATTAGCACTCGATACTGTTTGTTTTTCAGGAAGGATTGTATTTATTGGCTATCCGAAACATGAAGTAGCTTTAGATGCCCCTCTTTTGGTTCGCAAAGAAGTGAACATCTATGGCTCACGAAATGCACTGAGGGTTTTTCCATCGGTTATTAATATGTTCGAACGTAAAGAACATCCATATACCGATCTGATAACTAAAATATTCCCGTTTGAACAAACACCTGAAGCATTTAAATACTGGGACAAAAATACCGGTAAAGTTTCTAAGATTTTAATAGACCTAAAAAATTAATATCACCAACATAAACAAATGCTCATGAAAATAGATTCACATCAGCATTTTTGGTATTACAATCCTGAAGAATATGCCTGGATAGGAAGTGAAATGTCTATTCTCAAAAGAGATTATTTGCCTGATGATCTTTTACATGAATTGCAATCAGCAGGAGTTGATGCAACAATATCTGTTCAGGCAAGGCAAAATTTAGAAGAAACAAAGTGGCTTCTAGAATTAGCTTCAAAATATTCATTTATTGCAGGTGTTGTTGGCTGGGTAGATTTATGTTCATCTGAAATTGAAACACAATTAGCTGAATTATCAAAAAATCCAAAATTAGTCGGAGTCCGCCATGTTATTCATGACGAACCTGATCCTGGCTTTATGGCCCGTCCAGAATTTCAGCGGGGAATTGGCTTGCTGTCAAAATATAAGCTTACATTCGATTTACTGCTATTTCCAACACACTTATCCTTAGCAATCGAATTGGTAAAAAAATTCCCCGAACAACTATTTGTTCTCGATCATATTGCAAAACCATTGATAAAAGATAGAATACATACTCCCTGGGATAAGGACATTAAAAAATTGGCTGAATTTCAAAATGTATATTGCAAACTTTCGGGTATGGTAACCGAAGCCGATTGGGAAAATTGGAAAACTGACGATTTCACTTTTTATCTGGATACAGTATTTAACTGTTTTGGTGAAGACAGGTTGATGATTGGAAGTGACTGGCCGGTTTGTACGCTTGCTGGTAACTATAAGCAGGTATTATCTATTGTTACAGATTATTTTAAACGTTTTAGTCAGCTAACTCAAAATAAAATCTTTGGAGATAATTGCAAACGATTTTATTTAGAAAAATAATATAAATTGTTATAAAATTTAAATCATATAAATTTATTTTAGGACGATATATAGGCATTTTGAAATGAAAAAAAAATACTGAATGGCTAATACAACTTCGAATAAAAACAAAGTTATTCTTATTAAAAAGGCATCTGGTGATGAAGAGCCATTTTCAACCGAAAAACTAGAACGTTCACTTAAAAATGCAGGAGCGAATAACGAGACTATTTTAAAAATTGTTGCCAATCTTAAGGATTGGATTTATCCTGGGGTAACTACTAAAAAAATATATTCTCGTGCTTTTTCAATTTTACATCGTGAAAGAAACTTTACGGCTATACGTTATAAATTAAAACAAGCAATTTTTGAGCTTGGTCCTACTGGTTATCCATTTGAATCCTTAATAGGACAATTATTTAAACAACAAGGTTTTAGCACCGAAGTTGGGGTTGTCGTTAACGGCCACTGTATTACACATGAAATGGATGTAATTGCCACAAAGGATACGATTCAACACCTTGTTGAATGTAAATACCATAAAGAACAGGGTAAGCAAGTCAGTATTCAGGTGCCATTATATGTTCGTTCACGTGTGGATGATATAATTCGAAAACGCCAGGAATTGCATGAATATCATGGCTTTTCCTTTTCAGGATGGGTAATTACAAATACACGTTTTTCATTAGATTCAATTCAATATGGAAAATGTTGTGGTCTGTCTTTGTTGGCTTGGGACTATCCCATTGGAAATGGATTAAAGGAGGTTATTAAAAAATTCAATATATACCCTATTACTATTCTTACAAATCTTACAAGAAAAGAAAAACAATATCTGTTGGACCAGGGCATCGTTACCTGCACTCAATTATTAGAAAACTTTGATTCGTTAAAATTTTTTAATTTAAGTAAATCAAAGTATATTACCTTAATGAAGGAGCTTGACGAAATATGTAATTAAACAATAATGCTAGTCGTTTTGTTTTATTCTGTAAACTCTTGGCGTTTTTTTAGTACTTCTAAACAAAATTTAAATATTAAAATGTTTCTCACAAAACCTTTAGATTCACATTATAAATTTTGTAATTTGTTTCTTAAAGTGAATCAAATATATGAACCCATATTTGTACGACACAAAGAATTAAGAAAAAAATGATAAAAATTAGCCTCAGCTTTTTATTGTTATTTTGTGAATGCATTTATTTATCATCTCAAACAATAATTGTGCAACCCTATCTGCAAGATGCCTTACCAAATTCTATTTATATATTATGGGAAACAGACTCAGTAGATGAAAGCATTGTAGAATGGGGATTAAATAATTCTTTAGGGAATTCAAGTATTGGAAATGACCATTTCTCAAGTAGTGCAGCCAGAATTCATGAAGTGAAACTCGAAAAACTTCAGCCATTCACAACATATTATTATCGAGTGAAAACAGATGGTGCTGTTTCCAGAATTTATTCGTTCAAAACTCCTCCTTCGGCTTCTGATATTAAATCCTTTCGCATTATTGCTATAAGTGATATACAAAGAGATAATAAATTTCCGAATAAATTCGAAGAAATCATTCATGACGGAATTATTGATTATTTAAATGATGAAATCGAAGGAGACTTGATTGATAACCTGGCGTTAGTTATGATTGCAGGAGATTTAGTTGATAATGGCAATGATTACTCCTCCTGGAAACAAACTTTTTTCTCCCCTGCTGAAGATTTATTGAGCCAGGTCCCTTTTTACCCTATCCTTGGAAATCACGAAAATAATTCTATCAACTATTTTAACTATTTTAATATACCGGAGAATGGAACTGTAGGTTTCGAAGAATATTGGTGGTATAAAGACTATGGAAATGTTCGCATAATTGGACTGGATTCAAACAATCCGGCCAGTGTTCAAAATCCTGCAAGTTGGCTTGAAGTCCTTTCAAGAAATCAAGTGCAACTAGATTGGTTAAAAGTCCTTTTAGATTCAACATGTAACAATAATGATATCGACTTTGTTTTTGCCCTGATCCATCATCCATATAAATCTGAACTTTGGACTCCGGGGGAATCTAACTTTACAGGTAAAGTCATTAATTCACTAGAGCATTTTAGCACAACTTGTGGAAAACCTAGCATCCATTTTTTCGGTCACGCACATGCTTATTCAAGAGGAAGTTCCCGAGACCATAAGCATGTATGGTTAAATGTAGCATCTGCAGGTGGTGCTATTGATAATTGGGGCAAATTTCCAAATAAAGACTATGATGAGTTTTCTGTTTCACAAGATGAATATGGATTTGTTGTATTAGAAATAACAAATGATAGTGATCCAAAAATAATAGTGAAAAGAATAAGTCGCGGTGATCAAAATGTTACTTTAGATAATGAAATAACTGATAGCTTTGTAGTGCGGCTTAATGCATCCTTGGTTAACATACCTGTACCTATAAGTCCTGTAAATAATGAAGTCTCACCTGATTGTGTCATACTTAAAAGTGGAGAATTTACATCGCCAAATCCAATTGCTTTACACGGGCAAAGCCACTGGCAAGTTTCTGATGATTCGAGTGATTTTTCAACACCGGTTTCTGAAAGCTGGAAAAATTACCAAAATTGGTACTACGATTTAAATACCCAGGCAAACGATGATTTGACAGATGAGGAGATTTTTGGATTAAATGAAAACTCTAGTTACTGGTGGCGCGTTCGATATCGCGACAGAGAACTTAACTGGAGTAACTGGACTATTCCCACTCCATTTACAACAGATAATTCAGATGAGCTGTATTTAGGATTGATAGAGCAATCATCAACCATCAGATTGCTAAAAGTTATTCCCAATCCTATAAAATCAACTAGTGTTATACAATTACCAATAACAAATTATTCTAATATTAAAATAAATATTATGGATAGCAATGGTTCAAAGGTAAATTACACTCCAATTTTTGATGGTGATAAAATCCTAATAAAGAAAGAAGATTTTATAACAGGCATTTACTTTTTTTGGTTGAAAAATGGAAGTGAATTAATA
>CAZBZX010000048.1:0-15189 GCA_964496465.1 uncultured Bacteroidales bacterium | reverse complement strand
GTATCTTTATATCTTAGTGTCAGCATCACGTCATCTCCTGTATTGGTATGCCCCGCTATTCTTGTACCTTGAAAAGAAAATCCACCATCGTAATCGATGTTTGGGTACATTTCACTCCAATGATAATTATTATCATATGCTGTAAATTGCGGATAAAGAACTTTTTCAGGCGAAGAAACATGAGTAACTTTATCAAATAACGTCCCTAATACTTTTTCGGTAAAATAAAATTTATTTGTAAAAATTACAGAATCCGCGTTATACTCAGAGCTATTTGTTTTAAAGCTGTAATTATTTAATTCAGCATTAACGGAATCAATTTTAAAATTAGATCTCTCCCAACTCACAAATCCTTTTTTCCCTTTCCACCTATTTTCTAATGGATATAATGTACCGCTGGTATTATATATTTTAATACTATCTTTTTTAGCATAACATGTTAGTGTTGTATTTAAAAAATGAACCTCAAATTTATCTGTATAATAAAATTGAAAATTTTCAGTCGTTGATTGCCACTGTAATCCATGAGAATAATATATATAGTTTTCAGTAATGAAATATTCAGAAAATTTCAGTATGCTTTTAATTGTACTTATCAAAACTTTATCTTCACTTAACATATCGAAAAAACAGTCTTGCCAGCGTTCTAATAAATTTGGTTTTTTCCCTGTTTCAATAAATTTGTTCAAAACTTTAAGGTAATATGTAAAATCAGGAGATGGATTTAAATTAAATTCAAGTAATTTATTAAGATTTCTTTGAATCCTCGCATATTCTTTTTCTTCAAATTTTTCCCCATTCCAATTATTTTTAAATATTTCAATATTTATTTTATCATCTTCAGTAAGATTGCTTCTGAAAAAGCTTTCTAACTCATTGTTAAAGCTCACAGAATCAATAGAAAATTTTTTTATTGGTTGTGAAAATGATTTTACTATAAACGCAAAAATCAAGATAAATAGAAAATGATATCTTTTGTTTAAATATTTCATTGTTGGAATAAAAATAGTGAAAATGAATAAGGATTTAAGAAGATATTTGGAATAATAACTAACTTTTTATTAAAACACATACCGACCAATCATTTTTATAGGCTTGTGAAAATAAGTGTAAGTTGAATTGAATTGCCTTATCAATAATTGTTTTAATATCATTATTATAAAATCCGCTTAATAAAAGCCATCCCTCTGAATGTAGGCCTTCAGCATATTTTTGTAAACTATGGATTATTACATTTAAATTAATATTAGCGAGAATTATGTCAAATAATTGGTATCGAACTATATCAATTTCACCTTTTTGGATAGTTACATTGGTAATATTATTTAGAGTGCAATTTTCTTTTGCATTTTGAAAAGACCAATCGTCAATATCGATTCCGTAGACGAATTTTGCATTTAACTTCGACGCTAAAATTGATAAAATGCCTGTTCCACAACCAACATCCAGAACAGATTTATTTGTGAGATCCAGCTTTAATAATTCATTTATCATTAAAAAAGTCGTTGCATGGTGTCCGGTTCCAAATGACATTTTAGGCTCAATAATAATTTCATGGGTAACTTTTGGAGTATTATGGTGAAAGGGGGCCTTAATTATACAATTTTCATTAATATACAATGGTTCAAAATTTGATTCCCATATTTTATTCCAGTTTTTTTGTGGAATAATTTCTTTTAAAAATTTTAAATTACTAAAAACTGGATAGTAAATTTCAGCTAGTTTTAATTCAATTGATTCAGAAAAATCTGATTCTTTGATATATGCATTTATTTTATTGTCAATTTTTTCAAAGGTTTCAAATTTAAATTCACTTAGTTCACCAATAATAATATCGGAAGCTAAATCAGGATTATCTGAAATAAATTCACATGTTAATTTTATATAGTTTTCCATAATAAAAAAATACCGTAAAGTAGATTTCTTTACGGTATTAAATTATAAAAAATGTAATGAATTAAAAAGCGGTAATAATTCCTAAGAAATCTTCAGCTTTTAATGATGCTCCGCCAATCAATCCACCATCAACATCTGGATTATCAAATAATTCTTTCGCATTTGAGGCTTTGCAACTACCACCATATAAAATAGGAGTATCGTTTGCAATAGTTTGGCCATATTTTTCAACGATTAAATCTCTGATATATTTATGAATTTCTTGTGCTTGTTCTGGAGTAGCAACTTCACCAGTTCCAATAGCCCAAACTGGTTCATAGGCAATTATTATTTTTGAGAATTCTTCAGCAGGCAAATCAAACACACCTTCATCCAATTGAGTTTTAACCACATTAAAATGTTTACTGGCTTTTCTTTCTTCCAGTAATTCACCAATGCAGAAAATAGGAATTAATCCATTTTCAAGAGTTAATTTTACTTTTTTATTTAAAGTTTGATTACTTTCTTTATTATATGATCTTCTTTCTGAATGTCCTATAATTACATATTGAGCACCTGTTGATTTTATCATTTTAGCAGAAACTTCTCCAGTATAAGCCCCTTCTGCTTCAGAAGCACAGTTTTGCGTTGAAACCGCAACATTTTTATTATCAACAACTTTAACAACTTCTGAAATATGAGTAAATGGCGGGGCAAGAATTATACCTATATTACCAATGTTGGTTTTAGCCACTAAATTATTTACTGCTTTTGCTAGCTCAATACCTTCCTGAAGAGTTGTATTCATTTTCCAATTTCCTGCAACTATATTTTTTCTCATAGTTATTTAATTTAAAGATTAATTTTTTTTTTGAACGGCAAATTTAATTAATTGAGATAATATATGCTGTTTTATAAGGATAAAATGTTTAAATATCATGTATTATTAAACACATTCTATCTTAAATATTTTTGAATATATTTTTTAATATTATTAAAAAATGAAATACTTAATAGAAAGATAGCAATATAAAGGAAAACTAATTTTGAATTATTTTTATTATTTAGTTGATGAATTGAACTTGCCATAATATTATTTTCTAATTCATTCATTTTCGGAATGTCATCTGCATGCCATTTATTAATAATAACACCTTTTTTAAGCAATATTACTCCTGGATTAGCCCTAATAATTGTTTTTAAAGTTATTTCATCAGTATTATAGAAATTAAAAGGCATATTAAATTCTTCTTTGTATTTTTCGATCTGGTCTGCAAGCGAAGAGGTAAGACCAAAAAAATCGTTACCATTCAATTCGCAAAATGTAGCCAATTCGTTAATTTTATTTTGATTTTTAAAGCAAGATTTCTCTAAATCGTAATAAACTGCGATAAAAGTGTAATTGTCATTATTTAAAATAATATCTGCAATATCTTCTCCATTTTGGGCATCATCAATTGTGAAATCATGAATAGGAGGCGTATATCCTTGTTTTATTAAATCTGTTTCTGTCCGTATATACTCCCAGGTTGAGTCGGGTAAATTTTCAATCGAGAATTCTTTTTCCATGCCCTCTTTTTGATAGAATAATTTAATATTATATTCATCCTGGGGGGCATTTTCTGGAGTTTCCATTTTTTCAGGGATATAAGTCCCAATACTATATGGCCTGAAATCCAATAAAGGTAAATGATTTATACAGTATATCGAAAGGCTTAAAATGACTAAAATAAAAATTCCAATCAGTCCCCATTCTAACTTTTTAGTCAATATTTCAGGATATTTTTTTCTTCCTATGAAAACAATTAATGTTAAACCCATAAAGAAAATATTTTTAAAGAAAGTAGCCCAATTAGATAAAAGGAGCGCATCACCAAAGCATCCGCAATCAGTTACAGGATTAGTTATGGCAATTATAAAAGTTAGAAATGTAAAAAATATCATAAATAATAAAAGCGCCCAAGATGTTTCTTTCATCCTAATTCCTGTGAATAAGCAAATTCCTATTAATAATTCTGCTGAGCTTAGGAGAATTGCAAGAGGTAAAGTAATTGGATCAAAAAAAGTGATATGAAAAGCCTCGAAATAATCTAGAAATTTATATGTCGAACCATAAGGATCGACCCCTTTTACAAATCCTGAAAATATAAAAACTACACCTATAAGAATTCTGCTTATTAACCTGATTGTTTTCATATTATATCACTTTAAAAATTCTCTTAAATTTAATTAAATAGCTTTAATAATTGGTGTTAATGAATTGTTAACGAGTGTTAAAAGATATTATTTTGGATACATTTATCAATTATTTTATTTAAAATTTCTTGTGGTTCAAGAATTTCAAATTCATTTTTCTTACAATTAATTATTTTATAATTGGGCTCATTTTTAGCTAAGTACAGGTATTCTTGTCGGACTTTTTCCTGGAAATCAATACTTTCTTCATGAATATCCGTTTTCCCATTCAGATATTCCCTATCATCACCCTGACGATTATTTGATAATTTGTTTTTTGTAAACTCAAATGGAACATCGAGATAAAGATTAAGATCGGGCTGAGGAATTTTAAAATAATCAAACTCCATTTTCCTGATCCAATCCCTAAGTTTATTTTTTTCTTTTATATCATCAATTTTTGCGCACTGAAATGCCATATTTGAGTATACATACCGATCTACTAAAACTAAATTATTTTTTAACCATTCGTTAATTGTAGTTTTTGCATTTTCACGATCACCTGCGTAAAGTAAAGCAACAAGATATGGGTCAACTTCATTTATTTTTCCTAAATCACCTCTTAAAAATTTTGCCACCATCTCTCCAAAAATAGGGGAATCTGTCCTAGGAAAATGAAGATATTTATAAGGGATATTATTTTTTTTAAAGTAACTTTTAATTAATTTTATTTGAGTTGATTTTCCTGATCCATCTAATCCTTCAATGACAACAAATTTCATTTCCTATTTATTAATTATATTTGGATTTTATTATTTAAATAATTTATGACTGCCAAAGATACGTTTTTTCAAAAAAAAATTACATTGAATTGCAAGGGAGATATTGTTGATTTATCAACCCCAAAAGTTATGGGAATATTAAATATTACACCTGATTCATTTTTTGATGGAGGAAAATATAATTCAAAAGATAGAATTATTAAGCATATTGAACAAATGATGGATGAAAAAGCTGACTTTATCGATGTTGGAGGTTTTTCATCCAGGCCTGGAGCAATAGAAATTACCGAAAATGAAGAATGGGAGAGAGTTAAATTAGTGTTGGAAATTTTATTAAAGAACTATTCAAAACAACTAATTTCAATTGATACGTTCAGGTCTGAAATTGCTAAACGTGCCATAAATGATTACGGTGTATCTATGGTTAATGATATTTCAGCAGGTGAAATGGATGAAATTATGGTTGAAACTATTGCTGATTTAAATGTTCCTTATATTATTATGCACATGGCCGGTAATCCTCAAAATATGCAAAACAATCCTAGTTATAAAAATGTAACAAAAGAAGTAATATCATGTTTAGCATTAAAAGTGGAACGATTAAAAAAAATTGGTGTAAATGATATAATAATTGATCCGGGATTTGGTTTTGGTAAAAGTTTAGATCATAACTATGAGCTTTTAAATAATCTTGATGCTTTTGATTTTTTTCAATTACCTGTGATGGTTGGTTTATCAAGAAAATCAATGATATATAAATTAATAAATAGAACACCTGAAGAAGCTCTTACAGGAACTATTGCATTAAACATAATAGCTTTAATGAAAGGTGCTAATATTTTAAGGGTCCACGATGTTAAAGAGGCAAAGGAAATAATAAAACTATATTTAAAAACGATTAAATTTAAAAGCATTGATTAAAAGCTAAATGCATTATTATTTTTACATTTGTTTATTATGATTAATATTTAAATGATAGATATATTTATAAAAATCCGGATACTTGACTTACTTGATATTTTTTTGGTAGCATTTCTTATGTATCAGATTTATATGATGATTCGCGGTACTATTGCTATAAATATATTTATTGGAATATTTGTTTTTTATTTATTATGGCTTTTGGTTAAAGCATTTAACATGCATTTATTAAGCTCAATACTTGGTCAAATAATTGGTGTTGGAGTAATTGCATTAATAATTGTGTTTCAACAAGAAATTAGAAGATTTTTGCTTGTGATGGGATCAAGATATTTAAAAAATAAAAATTTTTCTATTGAAAATATTTTTTTTAGCAAAGCAAAAAAGGAACAAAAGGTTGATTTTAAAAATATTGTTGATACTTGTTTTCATTTAGCGAGGCTTAAAATAGGAGCCCTTATAGTTTTAACAAGAAGATCTGATTTAGCAAATTATATTGATACCGGGGAAGAGATAAAGGCAACTTTTGCCTCTAGTTTGGTTGAAAGTATTTTTATAAAAGACGGGCCTTTGCATGATGGAGCTTTAATTGTTGAAGGTGAAAAAATTGTGGCTGCTCGTTGTGTATTGCCAATTACAGAGAAAAGAAGGCTGCCATCTTCTTTTGGAATGAGACACAGGGCCGCTTTAGGAATGTCAGAGGATACTGATGCAATTGTTATTATTGTTTCAGAAGAACGTTGATATGTATCTATTGCTATGGGTGGAATTCTTGAAAAAAATATATCCAGAAAAATAATGATTGAATACTTAGAAGAAAATTATATGCCATTTATGTAAATTTAAACTAATGACAATTAAAGAAATATTTGAATATAAAATAACTATTACTGACGATTTTATAATTAGTATAAATAGCCTGCTAATTGTATTAATCATAATAATTGTCACAAAAATTGTAATCTGGTTATTTAAAAGAATTTTTAGAAAACAAGAAACCAAAGGGAATTTTGGTGTTGGCAAAAGTCATGCATTATTCCAAATACTGAAATATACATTATGGATTATATCTTTTTCATTAATTCTTGAAACAGTAGGGTTTAAAATTACGATTTTATTAGCTGGGTCAGCTGCATTACTTGTTGGTTTAGGCTTAGGTTTACAGGAAATATTTAAGGACATTGTTTCAGGTGTTTTTATTTTATTCGAAGGTCATATTAAAGTTGGCGACATATTGGAGTTGGACGGAATGGTTGGTGCTGTAAGAGAAGTTGGATTAAGAACTTCTAAATTGGAAACAAGGGATAATATTATTGTAATTGTACCAAATTCAAAATTTATTACCGGTAATGTTATTAATTGGAGCCATATTGATACCAAAACAAGGTTTAGTGTTAAGGTTGGGGTTGCATATAGTTCTGACGCTAGAAATGTTGAAAATATTTTAATTGGTTGCGCAAAGAATAATAAACTGGTTTCAAAAAATCCTGAACCCTTTGTGCAATTTAAAGATTTTGGAGAATCATCTCTTGATTTTGAATTGTTTTTTTTCACGAATGATTCATTCAGGGTTGAAAATATTAAAAGTCAACTCAGGTTTGATATTAAAGAGGCTTTTATAAAAAATAATATTGAAATTCCATTTCCTCAACGAGTTATTCACTCGGCCAAGTCTTAAATTTTATGTTTTGTTGTTAATCATCAAGCCTTAAATTTACAATTCCAGGCTTGATGATTTTTATATAGCAATAATTATTTGGTAATAATTAGTTTTTCAATATACATTCCTTTATTAGTATAGATGTGAAGTAAAAACATTCCTCTATCGATTTTTTTCACATTAATTCCATCAATTTCTGAATTTGAAGTATATACAATTTTACCACTCATATCTGTTAACTCAACTTTAAATATTTCAATATTATTCGATTCAATTTTTATATAACCTGAAGTTGGATTTGGGTAAATAGAAATATTCTTATTGTATTGCAAAATAATATTTTCACTTACTTCTTCTGTAATATTAATTATAAATATTTTTTCAAATTCAAGACCAGTAGAATCAAGTACTTGAATTCTGATTGAGTACGTTGATTTTGAATCAAAATTAAATGCAGATGCAGAAATTAATGAGTCTCCTGATATTGTAAATGCATTGTTATCATCATCACCATCTCCTGAAATAAAAGCATAGTTATGTCCTTCGTCCTGGTCATCATCAGTTGTTGTTAATATCCCGACAAGACTGCCAATAGTCGCATCTTCAGAAATGGAATTTTTACTTAATTGTATACCTGTAGGTGCTACATTTTGCGAAGCTTTTAATTTTTTCTCCATGTTTGAGACTGAAGTCGCATATGGACCTGCAGATGCTTTTAAAGTTGAAGCAGGAGAACATAAGCCAGGCAGTTTTGCGGCAATTTGATAATAATATGTTCCTGAAGGAGGATCATCTGTATATGTGGTTATATTATTTGGTATTGTATCCATAGTTTCAAGAGCATCAGGTGATGAGCCTCGAAGCACATAGTAGGATGCAAAATCAATACCTTCATAATTTTCCCATATTAAATTAAACTGCCCTTCAGTGCCTAAATTAATTGTTAAATGAAGAGTTTTATGAGCTTCACTTAGCTCAGATTCGTTCATACAGGTATCAACTACAGATATCTTATACCTTTCTGACCTTGTTTCAGGTTGTGAATTGGTATCAACAAATACGCTTAATTCATTAATATTTAAACTTCCCATAATTTTATATTCATCTGCTTGACTAGTTTCTTTATAAACATTGTAATAGGCAATTCCTTCATCATAATTTCTTTCCCAAACAACAATATTTTCACCTGAATCAACTGTAACCACACAAATACTTGCATCTGGATATGGGCCTTTGAATATTACATCCACACTATCAACTGATGAACATGAATTCAAATCTGTAACGGTAACAAGATATATATCGTCATTAACAACATCAATTGATGAAGTAGTTACTCCTGTACTCCATTTGAAATTATAGTCATTAATATTTCCATCAAGAACTGGGATTAGCGTTACTGTTGCTCCATCGCATTCAGTAATTTCATCCTCAAGGGTGATTTGCGGCAATGGTAAAACTGTAATAGAATTGGAAACAAGCGTGCTTGTCTTTGTTCCATCGCTAATTTGTAAACTAATGGTTTTTGTTCCAGGAGTTGACCATTGAATATAATGAGGTTTATTTTTAGTTCCACTAATTATTGTACCTCCATCAAAATCCCATGTAAAGGTTGTGTTAGCTGTATCATAACAATAACCTGTAAACTGAACAATTAATGTGTCATTTAGGCAAATAGAATTATTATTGATTGAAAAATTAGCATCGGGTCCTACAGTAAAAGATGCTTCAGTACTAAATGCTCCTCCTTTAAATGCATTATCAATTGCCTGAACGCTCCAGTAATATGTGTCGTAAGGAATATTACAAAGTTTTGCAAAAGCGTTTGATTGAGTATTTCCAAATCCAACAATCAACCTATTTCCTGAATTATCAGATAAAGGTGATACAATATCAATACCTCCACTTGTAGTACCAACTTTCATATTATAAGTAAGCCCAGATTGCGCTGTTTCCCCATCAGTGGCTGCATCCCAGCTTAATCCTATTTCATTATCAGCAACTTCATAAGCTAGATTTGAAGGCTGATTTGGAGCCGTATTTTTAGTTGTTGTATCATTACTGTAAAATAATAAATAACCATCATAGTTTTCTGATCCTGATAATGTAATATCTATATCGCTATCGTTATCATAATCAACTAATGATAAACTGGTAATTGCTAATCCTTTTAAATCCTCATTGGTTAATTCAACAAATCCTTGAGATACATTTAATTTATTTTCGAATAATTTAGTAATCGTTTCATTTCCGTTTCCTCCTGATATTACAATATCTTGATCACCATCGTTATCTAAATCGGCAAATTTAATAGCTCCATTTTTTACTCCACTCAGCTCAATATCTGTAATGATTTCTATTGTATCTTGGTCAGGTATTTTGTTCTCAAAAATGTATGTATAACAGATTAGATCATCGCTATCATATCCGCTATATACTATATCCTGATCACCATCATTATCAATATCACCTAAGTCAAAACTAAGGTTTTCTAGAGTAGGTAATTGAGTATATAAATTGAATTCATTATTTTGTTTGATATTATTAATATATATACTAATGTTTGGACTATATGAACTCTTATTTGAAACTACAATATCTAAATATCCATCTAAATTCATATCACACCATTTAGATTCCCCACCATATAAATTAGGAATAACATTAGAGTGCATAACAAATGTATTTCCCACATTCAATTGGTTTTCATATATGATTGTTCTATAAGTATAAGAATCTGTTATTCCAGTTATAAGTAAATCTAAATCACCATCATTATCATAATCCCCCCAATCAGCACTAGGATTACCGAGGTTAACAAAAGTAATGTCTTCATACTCTGTAAATCCTAAATTTTCATTAACTTTATTCTCATATAATTTGCTAACCGGATTCCAATCATCGTTATCACCTGAAATAAAAATATCTAAGTCACCATCATTATCATAGTCCGTCCAAGCAACATCACCATTAGTTATTTTAATAAAATCATCATCAAAAGCAGAAAAACTAATACCAGAATTATTTTTGAATAACACTGCATGATTATCATAGTCATCTCCCTCTCCAGTAATAAGGGGATCAAGATAGCCATCATTATCAAAATCTCCCCATTGCATAACCCCCTCACTGACAGCAATATCAGGAGTGATGTTTTCTTTTATAAAGCCTTTTCCAATTGAAGTTCTATTGTATAAGAATTTTATTTCAGGATCATACGATTCTGGACTATATCCTGTATACATTATATCTAAGTAACCGTCATTATCTAAATCTATCCAGGAAGCATAGCTCCATTTTAATTGCCCGCTTAAATAACTGGTATCAAGGTAAAACGAGTCTGTTTTATTCTCAAGAATATCTAGCCTCCAATAGCCTTCAAAATCTTCACCAGCAACCAAAAGATCTAAATCATTATCATTATCAAAATCCCCCCACTCAACATTTGAACTGGCATAGGAGTAATCTGTAAAGTAATTTAATGAATCAATATTGTTAATGTGTATTATCAGGTAATTGTATCCTTGATAGTCAACATTGGTTACTGCCAAATCATCGTCATTATCATTATCAAAATCTCCCCATATTACTTTTCCGTCGTAATCTGGCCCATAAGTAGCAAAATTCCAATTTGGTCCATTCAATGTATCATATTCAATATCTTTTTCCCGAACAAATGCGCCTAAAACTTTATAATCATCGGTATAATTTGTATAGGTTCCAAATAAATCAAGGTCCCCATCTTTATCAAAATCATTCCATGAACCTATGGATGTAATATTATCGGGAAGATCAAAATACAATGTAAAGTTACCAGTTCCATCGTTTACATAATTATGGCAAATATAGTTATAACTCATGTCTTGACCAGTAATCATTATATCCTGATCTCCATCATTATCTGAATCAACCCACTCAACTTGACAGTATTTTACTCCAGGAATTCCATGTCCAGTTAATTCAGTAAATCCAATTCCTTCATCAATTTTATTTTCATATATTTTTGTAATAGGATTATAATTATCATTAGTTCCACATATAATAATGTCATCATCACCATCATTATCAAAATCTCCCCAATCAGACCAGGCATTTTTCAATCCAACAATATTAATATCAGTACGTTCTACAAACCACTTTCCTTCGGTAATTTTATTTTCATAAATCAGGCTATGTAATTCATATGAATCATCACTACCAGTAATTAAAAAATCAAAATCATTGTCATTATCCATATCTCCCCAGCTAATATGTACATCATCTAACGGGATAATATTTGAATTAACTAAATTAAATTGCTGTCCTTGTATATAACTTGAAACTAACAGCAACAAGACTGAAATGAAACATAATTTCTTCATAATATAAAGGTTTTAATACTTTTTAGTAGGTACAAAGTATAAAGTTACAAAAATCATTTTATAATAATTCCATATAATAAATTTAATTAATTGATAAAGTTTTTAGTAATTTTATAATTTTAAAGATGTATAATAACTTTATGAATAGAGTGAATGACCAACTCAAGTAACAGATTCTATTTTATACTATTCGTTTTTATTTCCCTGGCTTCCTTGTGTAGTGGTAATATTGATGAGTTAAAAGTAAAACTAAATAAAGCTAAAAAGAATGAGAAGGTTGAAATACTTATTAATATCTCTAAAGAGCTAATTGAAACAGGTGAATACGAAGATGCAGTTAACTTTTTGGAAGATGCAAATAAATTATTAGATAAAAAACCTGATCTTTTTTGGCAATCAGAAATTGAATTTTTATACGGTGAAGTAAATTATTATCTTGATGAAAATAATAATGCAATTGATTATTATAAATCTGCTATAAAATATAGTATTATAAGCAAGAACAAAATAATTTTAGGACAATCTTATTACAAAATTGGACTCACATTTTATTATTTAAGTTCTTATGATAATGCTCTAGCTTATCTAGATACTGCTATATTATTTTCTATTGAAAGTAAAAATCAAAAATTGCAAGGGAAGGTATATGAAGCTTTTGCAAGGATAAAACGCGAGACAAATGAATTAGATGAAGCCATCGACTTTGTTAATAAAGCAATATCTATTTATCTTGAGATTCAAGATATTAATGGTTTAGCAAATGCATATAATAGTATCGGGAGAATATATTTCAATCTAGGTGAAAATCAAAAGTCAATTTATAATTATAACCAAAGTTTAAATTATTGGAATCAATTAAATGATAAAGAGGGAATTGCAATTCAGAATGTAAATATTGGGAATGTATATTGGAAATTAGGAGATTATGAACAAGCTATAAAATTTTTACAGGAAGCTTTAAAATATTTTGAGGGACTTAATCATAAAAACGGTATTGCTACTTCTTTAAATAGTCTCGGAGCATGTTATGATCATTTTACAACTGATAATCAATCAGAAGAGAATATAAAAAAATTAAAAACAGCTTTATCATATTATGAGAAAGCTTTAAAGGTTAAAGAAGAATTATCCGATAGTATAGAAATTTCGAATTCATATCTTAACATTGCTAATGTAAAATCGAGTTTAATAGATGAGCATTATATTATAGCTTTTGGGCAAGATTGGAGGGATTCTATTATAAAACTTTATACATCGGATTCTATTTTAGATATTTATAAAGAACCACTTCAAATGTATTTAAAATCATTATATATTAAAGATAAATTAGGAGATTTTTATGGGCTAGCAAAAATTAAGAACAATCTAGGTAAATTATATTTAAAAGCAGGTGAATTTTTAAAAGCGCTTGATTATTTTAATCAATCAATTGCTTTTAGCTTAAAAATTAATGATATATATACACATGCGTTAAGCTTACGAGAAATAGCCAATATATATTTCATGCAAAAGCAATATAATAAAGCATTAACATATTTTCATAAAAGTTTAGATATAACTAAAAAAAATAATTATAAGAATTTATCAAAACATAATTTTTTATCAGTATCGCAATTATATGAAAAACTTGGAAATACACAATATGCTTTAGAGAATTATAAGCATTATACTCAAATTAAAGACTCAATAGTAAATGAAGAAAAGTATAAGCAAATTGCGATGATTGAAACAAAATATGAAACGGAAAAGAAGGAGAAGGAAATACTACTGTTGAATAAAGACAATGAACTTCAAAAAAATAAAGTTAAACAAGCTAGGTTAGTAATAATATTAATTTCAATAGGTGGTTTATTAATAATATTTTTCTTAATAATTGTATATAGGCAATTTTTAGAAAAACAAAAAGCGAATTTAAAGTTAAAAGCACAGAATAAACTTATAAAAAAGCAAAAGGAAGATATTACTGATAGCATCACTTATGCTAGTAGAATTCAATCAGCTTTGCTTACTCCAAAAGAAATAATGGATGAACTTTTAAAAGAATATTTTATTCTTTTCCTGCCTAAAGATATTGTGAGTGGAGATTTTTACTGGGTAACAAGTTATAATAAAAAGGTTTTGGTTGTAACTGCAGATTGTACTGGTCATGGTGTGCCTGGAGCATTTATGAGTATGTTGGGCATCTCGTTTTTAAATGAAATCGTTAATACCAAACCTAATTATAAAGCCAATGAAATATTATATGAACTTAGATTACAAATTATAAAATCATTACGACAATCAATGCAAGCTGCTATTGGAAAGGATGGTATGGATTTGGCGCTCACTATAATAGATAGGAATAATTTAACCATTGAATATGCCGGTGCTTTTAATCCATTAATTATATGCCGAAATGGTGAATTAATTGAACAGAAGGGCGATAGAATGCCCGTAGGGATTCATTTTAATTACGAACAACCATTTGAAAACTATTTATTTGAATTAAAGAAAGGTGATATGGTGTACACATTTTCTGATGGTTTTCAGGATCAGTTTGGAGGTACTGATAAGCGAAAATTTATGGCAAAAAGATTTAAAGATTTATTGCTTGAAATATATACTGAATCAGTGGATATGCAAAAAGAAATATTACAAACTTCTCATGATATGTGGAAAGGAGCTTACCCACAACTGGATGATATATTAATAATGGGAATCAGGATTTAATAGAAGATTTTTTTTTAAATTCAAAACGATTTTCTTCACCTTTAATTAATCTTTGAATATTTTTTCGATGCGTTATAATTAATAAGATTGCTACTATAATTCCCACTATTTGTAACGAATGATTCTGATACTTTAAAAAGTATATAAAAAATGGGAAAAATATACCTGCCGTCATTGAACTAATTGATACATACCTTGAAATTGCGAATATAATTGTAAATACACCTAAACATAATAGAGAGGCTAAAGGTGTTACTGCAACAAATATTCCAAGCAAAGTCGCAACTCCTTTGCCGCCCTTAAAATTTGCAAATATTGGAAAAATGTGGCCTATAATGGCAAAAAGCCCAAGTAATAATTTGAAATGAATAACTTGATGGTAATCAATTTCTAATGAATTTACTATGTAAACTAAATTAACAGCAAGCCAGCCTTTTAATGCATCAAAAATTAATACAGGAATCCCGGCTTTCAATCCTAATACCCTAATCGTATTTGTTGCCCCAGCATTTTTACTCCCATGTTCACGTACATCAATATTATAAAAACGTTTACCTATCCAAACAGAATTTGGAATTGATCCTAAAGCATAAGCAAAAATTAATAAATAGAAATATTTTAACAGTTCAATCATAAAAAATGGCTTCAAAGATAATATGAAATTTGAAAATATAAATAATAAATATGATAAACGATTATTACGATA